>JAUYAJ010000615.1 GCA_030693565.1 Rubrivivax sp. | reverse complement strand
GCGCCACGGCCAGCGCCGCGCCAGCCGCGCTGCCGATGCCGGCGGGTGCGCCGGCGGCGGATCTGGTGGTCATCACCACCGACGTCGTCAAGGCCAGCTTCGACAGCGTGGGCGGTTCGCTGGTGCGACTGGAACTGCTGGAATACCGCGACCACAACGACGACAAGCGCAAGGTTGTGCTGCTCGACCGCAGCGGCGCCCGGCTGTACATGGCGCAGACCGGGCTGGTCACCAACCAGGCCGGCGTGACGCTGCCCAACCACCTGAGCCCGATGACGGCGGTGGCCGGTGAGCGCAACCTGGCCGCTGGCGCCGGTGAGCTCAGCATCCGCTTCGAGACCGCCGAGGTCGACGGCTTCAAGCTCGTCAAGACCTATACCTTCAAGCGCGGCCAGTACACGGTGGCGGTGAAGCACGAGTTCATCAACCAGTCGGCCGCCGCGGTGTCGCCGCAGCTCTACCTGCAGCTGGCGCGCGACGGCAACCCGCCCGAGGGCGAGTCGTCGATGTACTTCACCTTCACCGGCCCGGCGGTCTACACCGAGGCCAACAAGTTCCAGAAGGTCGAGTTCAAGGACATCGCCAAAGGCAGCGCGGCGCACGACAAGAGCGCCAACGATGGCTGGATCGCGATGGTCCAGCATTACTTCGCCAGCGCCTGGCTGGTGCCGGCGCCGGGCCCGCGCGAATTCCGCACTGCCAAGGTCGCCGACAACCACTACACGGTGGCGATGGTGTTGCCGCTGGGTGAAGTGGCGGCTGGCGCCACCAAGGCGCACGAGGCGATCCTTTTCGCCGGCCCGCAGGACGAGAACAAGCTCGCTGCGCTGGCCCCCGGGCTCGACCTGGTGAAGGACTACGGCTGGTTCACCATCTTGTCCAAGCCGCTGTTCTGGCTGCTGGACAAGCTGCACGCGATGATCGGCAACTGGGGCTGGGCCATCGTCGCCCTGGTCGTGTTGCTCAAGGCCGCGTTCTACTGGCTCAACGCCAGCGCCTACCGGTCGATGGCCAAGATGAAGGCCATCAACCCCAAGGTGATGGAGATGCGCGAGCGCTACAAGGACAAGCCGCAGCAGATGCAGCAGGAGATGATGCGCATCTACCGCGAGGAGAAGGTCAACCCGCTGGGCGGCTGCCTGCCCATCGTGGCCCAGATGCCGTTCTTCATCGCCTTGTACTGGGTGCTGCTGTCCAGCGTCGAGATGCGCAACGCGCCGTGGATCGGCTGGATCACCGACCTCAGCGCCAAGGACCCCTGGTTCATCCTGCCGGTGCTGATGACGCTGTCGTCGCTGTTCCAGGTCTGGCTGAACCCGAAGCCGCCCGATCCCATGCAGGCCAAGATGATGTGGATGATGCCGCTGGCCTTCTCGATCATGTTCTTCTTCTTCCCGGCCGGCCTGGTGCTGTACTGGTTGACGAACAACATCTTGTCGATCGCCCAGCAGTGGTTCATCAACAAGAAGCTGGGCGTGCTGGGCAAATAGCCGGCCTGCGCGCGGTGGCGGCGTGACAACTGCACGCCGGCATGGCGCCGCAACGCGGCGTGGGGCTTGAGCCCGGCGCCGATTGGCTCGAAGATGCAGGCATGCGGGATGACCCGGCGCAACCCGCCGGCTCTGGAGCCCCCCGGTCCAGCCCAGGATGGGCAGCCGGACTCCACCCGCGCCATACCTTGCGGCGCCGCGCCAGAATCACCCCACCATGCGCGCCACCGCCCCCCTCGCCCGCCACGGCGAGCCCATCGCAGCCATCGCCACCGCCCCCGGGCGCGGCGCGGTCGGCATCGTGCGCGTCTCCGGCGCCGACCTCGCGCCGCTGATCGCCGCGCTGTGCGGCCGCACCTTGACGCCGCGGCTGGCGACCTATCTGCCTTTCATCGGCGCTGACGGCCAGGCCATCGACCACGGCCTGGCGATCCACTTCCCGGCGCCGCATTCCTACACCGGCGAAGACGTGCTCGAGCTGCAAGCCCATGGCGGGCCGGTGGTGTTGCAGCTGCTGCTGGCGCGCTGCCTGGAAGCCGGCCAGGCGCTGGGGTTGCGCGTGGCCGACCCGGGCGAGTTCACGGAACGCGCTTTCCTCAACGACAAGCTCGACCTGGCGCAAGCCGAGGCCGTGGCCGACCTCATCGACGCCAGCACCGAAGCGGCGGCGCGCTCGGCCGGGCGTTCGCTGCGAGGCGCGTTCTCGGCTCAGGTGCAGGCGCTGGCCGAACCCATCCTGCGCCTGCGCATGCTGGTTGAGGCGACGCTGGACTTCCCCGAAGAAGAGATCGACTTTCTGCAAAAGGCCGGCGCGCGCGCGCGCCTGGACGGCATCGAGGCCGCGCTAGCTGGCGTGCTGGCGCAGGCGCGCCAGGGCGCGCTGCTCAGCGAAGGGCTGCGCGTCGTCCTCGCCGGCCAGCCCAACGTTGGAAAGAGCTCGCTGCTGAACGCGCTGGCCGGTGCCGAGCTGGCCATCGTGACGCCGATACCCGGCACCACGCGCGACCGCGTCAGCCAGACGATACAGATCGAAGGTGTGCCGCTGCACGTCATCGACACCGCCGGCCTGCGCAACGACGAGCAGGCCGCCGACGAGGTCGAGCGCATCGGCATCGGCCGCAGCTGGCAAGCCATTGGCGAGGCCGACGCCGTCATCTTCCTGCACGACCTGACGCGCCGCGGCGAGCCCGCTTACGAAGCCGGCGACGCCGCCATCGCCGCCCGGCTGCCGCCAGGCACGGCGCAGCTGCAGGTCTACAACAAGGCCGATGCGGCCGAAGTTGCCGCTGAGGGCGCCTTGCCGGCCGATGCGATCGTGCTGTCGGCGCGCCAGGGCGAGGGCCTGGACAGCTTGCGCCAGGCCTTGCTGGTGCAGGCGGGCTGGGTGGCCACGGCCGACGGCGTCTTCATCGCCCGCACCCGCCATGTGCAGGCCCTGCGCCAGGCCCAGGCCCACCTGGCCGGCGCCCAGCAGCATGCGGCGCAGCACGACACCGCGCTCGACCTGCTGGCCGAGGAGTTGCGGCTGGCGCACGATGCGCTGGGCGAGATCACCGGGGTGGTGACGCCCGACGCCTTGCTGGGCGAGATCTTCAGCCGCTTCTGTATTGGCAAATAGCGGAAGCTCAATGCCCGGCGAAGTCCACCAGCGTGAACAGCGGCAGCCCGCTGTCGCGCAGTTTGCGTGAGCCTTGCAGCTCGGGCAGGTCGACGATGGCCGCGCCTTCGATGACGGTGGCGCCCAGGCGCTCGAGCAGCTTGCGCCCGGCCATCATGGTGCCGCCGGTGGCGATCAAGTCGTCGATCAGCACGACGCGGTCGCCGGGCTTGACGGCGTCGGTGTGCAACTCCACCGTCGCCGAGCCGTACTCGAGCTCGTAGGTTTCCTCGACCGTGGTGAAGGGCAGCTTGCCCTTCTTGCGGATCGGCACAAAGCCGACGTTGAGCTCGTAAGCCAGCACCGAGCCGATGATGAAGCCGCGCGCGTCCAGGCCGGCGATGGCGTCGGGCCGCTGGTCGAAGTAGCGGTGCACGAACTGGTCGATCAGCACCCGAAAGACGCGCGGGTTGGCCAGTAAAGGCGTGATGTCGCGGAACTGGATGCCGGGCGCGGGCCAGTCGGGCACGGTGCGGATGTGGCGGCGGATGTAGTCGGCCGGCGCGGCGGTGTCGTCGATCATGCTGGGGTGCTCCGTTGCCTGGCGTAGTCGATGAAGGCGTCGATGCTGCCTGCGTTGGCCATGGCGTCGCGGTTGAGCACCGCTTCGGGCGCGGCGCCGAGCAGCAGCTTCTTCACCGGCAGCTCCATCTTCTTGCCCGACAAGGTGCGCGGGATCGCCGCCACCTGGACGATGTCATCAGGCAGATGGCGCGCCGACAGCCCGGACTTGATGGCCGCGCGCAGGCGCTGGCGCAGCGCGTCGTCGAGCGGCAGCCCCTCGCGCAGCACCACGAACAGCGGCATCCAGCTCGACCGGCCCAGGTATTCGAGGTCGACGACCAGGCTGTCCAGCACCTCGGGCTGGGCTTCGACGGCGCGGTAGAGCTCGGCCGTGCCCATGCGGATGCCGTGGCGGTTGATGGTGGTGTCGGAGCGGCCGTAGATGATGGCGCTGTGGTGGCTGCCATGCGGCAGCAGGCGGATCCAGTCGCCATGGCGCCAGACGCCGCGGCCGTCGGCCTGGCGGTACATGTCGAAGTAGCTGTCGTGGTAGCGCTGGCCGCCTTCGTCGCCCCAGAAGTACAGCGGCATCGACGGCATCGGCTCGGTGCAGACGAGCTCGCCGACTTCGTCGATCAAGGGCTGGCCGATGCCTTGGGCGTCGGCGTCGCCAAAGGCCTGCACCGCCGCGCCCAGCCAGCGGCACTGCATCTCGCCGCGCCGCGCCGGCAGCGTGCGCAGGCCACCGACGAAGGCGCCGGCGAAGTCGGTGCCGCCGCTGATCGGGTTGACCCAGATCGGCGC
>JAUYAJ010000613.1 GCA_030693565.1 Rubrivivax sp. | reverse complement strand
GGTGGCCCCCCGTTAAAATCAGAGGTTTACCGCGATTTCTCTTCACAGGCCCCCACCATGAACTACGAACAAGCCCGTTTCAACATGATCGAGCAGCAGATCCGCCCCTGGGATGTGCTCGACCCCCATGTGCTGTCGCTGCTGGCAGCCGTGCGCCGCGAAGATTTCGTGCCGCCGGCGATGCAGGCACTGGCCTTTGTCGACACCCAGGTGCCGCTGCAAGACGGCAACCCGGCCGGCCCCTGCATGCTCGAACCCAAGGTCGAGGCCCGGTTGCTGCAGGAGCTGCAGGTGCAGCGCCATGAGAAAGTGCTGGAAATCGGCACCGGCTCGGGCTACATGGCGGCGCTGCTGGCGCACCGCGCGATGCGCGTCTTCACCCTGGAATGCCGGCCCGAACTGGTGCTGACGGCGCGCGAGAACCTGCGCGCCAGCGGCCTGACCAACCTGACGGTGGTCGACGTCGACGCCGCCGGCGGCGCCCGCGGCCTGCCGGGCGAAGCCCCGTTCGACGTCATCTTGCTCTCGGGCTCGGTGGCGCAGGCGCCGCAGGCGCTGCTCGAGCAGCTCAAGATCGGTGGCCGGCTGGCCGCCATCGTTGGCGACCTGCCGATCATGCGCGCCCGCCTGTACACCCGCGTCGACCCCACCGCTTGGTCCGAAGTCGACCTCTTCGACACCGTGGCGCCGCGCCTCGAAGGTTTTGCGGAACCGACCCGCTTCAGCTTCTGACGCCGCCCGCCATGATGAGCCTGCAAGCCCGGGAACTGTCCGCCTTCGTGGCGGCAAGCGACCCGGCGCCGCTGCTGCTCGACGTTCGCGAAGCCTGGGAAGTGGCGCTGGCGCGCATCGAGATCACCGGCGCCCACCACCTGCACATCCCGATGGCGCAGATTCCGCAGCGGCTGGCGGAGATCGCGCCGGCGCAGCCTGTCGTGTGCATTTGCCATCACGGTGCCCGCAGCGCGCAGGTCGTCGCATTCCTGCTGCACCATGGCCATGCCGAGGTCTATAACCTCGCCGGCGGCACCGAGGCCTGGTCGACCCAGGTCGACGCTGCCGTGCCGCGTTATTGAAGCCCGCTCTGAACCCCCGATCGACAAGGACCCCTCCATGCGTCTGAAGCCCCAACTGCCCTTGTCTGCCGTCCTCGCCGCCGGCCTGGCCATGGCCCTGCCCGGTGCGGCCTGGGCGCAGAACCTGCAAGAGCTTTACACCGCCGCCCGCGCCTACGACGCCACCTACCTGGCGGCGCGCGCGCTGGCCAGCTCGGCCGACTTCCGCGCCGCCCAGGCCGACGCGCTGGCGCGGCCCAGCGCCACGCTGACCAGTGGCGCCACGCTGACCCAGCTCGACGCCCCGCGCATCGGCACAGGCGACAGCAACACCTTGCAAGCCGGCGTCAACGGCCGCTACCCGCTGTTCAACCGCGGCAGCGGGGTCACGATCGCCCAGGCCCGCAAGTCGCTGGAAACCGCCAAAGCCGATCTCGACGCCGCCGAACAAGACCTGATCGTGCGCCTGGCCCAGGCCTACTTCGACGTCCTGGCCGCGCAGGACTCGGTGGCCACGACGCAGGCCAGCAAGACCGCCATCACCGAACAGCTGGCCTCGGCCAAGCGCAACTTCGAAGTCGGCACCGCCACCATCACCGACACCCGCGAAGCCCAGGCGCGCTTCGACCTTGCCAGCGCCCAAGAGATCGCCGCCGACAACGACTTGCGCACCAAGCGCATTGCGCTCGACCAGCTGGTCGGCCGCAGCGCCGTCGCGCCCAAGCCGCTGGCCGTGCCGGTGGCGCTGCCAACCACGGTGCCGGCCAATGCCGAAGAATGGGTGACCCAGGCCGACACCCAGCACCCCACGGTGCGCCGCGCCCGCGTCGGCCTGGACGTGGCGACGCTGGAAACCAGCAAGGCGCGCGCCGCCGAGCTGCCGACCGTCGATGCCGTGGCGTCGGTGGGCACGTCGCGCGCCAGCGGCAGTTCGGTGTCGCTGCCTGGCACCACCACCAGCGCCAGCGTCGGCGTCCAGCTCAACTGGGCGCTGTACACCGGCGGTTCGGTGCAGAACCGGATCAAGGAAACACTGGCGCTCGAAGAGAAGTCGCGCAACGACCTCGAAGCCGCGCGCCGCGGCGTCGCCCAGGGCACGCGCGTGGCCTACTTCGGCGTCCAGTCGGGCCAGGCCCAGGTGAAAGCGCTGGAGGCCGCCGAGTCGTCGAGCAAGCTGGCGCTGGAAGCCACCCAGCTCGGCTACCGCGTCGGCGTGCGCGTCAACCTCGACGTCTTGAACGCGCAGACCCAGCTGTTCCAGACCCAGCGTGACCTCGCCAAGGCGCGCTACGACGTGCTGGTCGGTGGCTTGCGGCTGCGCCAGGCTGCCGGCCAGCTCAGCGCCACCGACATCGACGCCGTCAACCGCCTGCTGGCGCCCTGAAGCTCGCCTGCGGCGCCGCGCCGGGGCGCTGAGCCATGTTTGAAGGCGCCCCCACCTTGCTCGGCGCCCTCGCCGGCGGTGTCGGCCTGTTCCTGCTCGGTATGGGCTTGATGACCGACGGCATGAAGCTCGCTGCCGGTCCGGCGCTGGCAACCTTGCTCGCCAAGGCCACGCGCACGCGCCGCCGCGCCCTCGCCTCGGGCGTGCTGATGACCGCGCTGGTGCAGTCGTCCAGCACCGTCACGGTGGCGGCGATCGGCTTCGTCAACGCCGGCCTGCTCGGGCTGTCGCAGGCGCTGTGGGTGCTGTTCGGCAGCAACGTCGGCACCACCGTCACCGGCTGGCTGGTGGCCATGGTCGGGCTGAAGATCCAGATCGAGGCGTTGGCGCTGCCATTGATCGGCGTCGGCGCGCTGCTGCGGCTGACCGGGACGCACCAGCGGCGCGGCGCCGTCGGCATGGCGCTGGCCGGCCTGGGGCGCTGTTCCTGGGCATCGACTTGCTGCGCCAGGCCTTTGCCGGTCTTGCCGGCGGCATCACGCTGCCGCAAGGCGACGACGCCTTGACGACGCTGGCGCTGGCGGCCGCC
>JAUYAJ010000612.1 GCA_030693565.1 Rubrivivax sp. | reverse complement strand
AGTGCCGCCGCCTGGTGGCGCGCGCCGCGCCGGCAGCGCTGCCCGACGCGCTGGTGTCGCGCATCGTCGGCGCCGCCGAGGGCAACCCCTTCGCCGCCATCGAGCTGACGCGGTGTGCGGCAGCGGGCGGCGACACGCGGCTGCCGGGCAACGCCGCCGAAGCGCTCACCGCGCGGCTGTGCGACGTGCCCGATCCGGCGCTCGCCTTGCTCAAGTGGCTGGCGCTGAGCAGCGACGAACTCGACGTCGACACCATCGACGCGTTCTCGGCCGAAGCCCAGGTCTCGACGCTCGGTGCGCTGGACGCCGCGCTGAGCGTCGGCGTGCTGGTCCCGTCGGGCATGCGCTACCGCTTCCGCCACGAGCTCGTCAGGCAGGCGCTGATCGAACAGGTGGCACCGCATCGGCGCCTCAAGATGCACCGGCAGATCGCCGCACGGTTGGCGGAACTGGACGGCGCACCCGCGGTAGTCGCCCGCCATTGGCTCGATGGCGGCCATCCGCGCGACGCCATGCCTTGGCTGCTGGCGGCGGCGCGCGAGGCCGTGCGCCTGGCCGCGTTCAGCGACGCATTGCGGCATCTCGAACCCGTGCTGGCATTCCAGCCCGACCATGCCGAAGCGCTGCGGCTGCGCGCCGAGTCGCTGGACGCGCAAGGCGAGCCGGCCGCGCTGGCGGCCTACCGCGCGGCAGCCGACGCCGCGGGCGAGCCGGGCTGTCACGACCTGCTGGCCAAGGCGGCGCTGGCACAGGTCAAGCTCGGCGACCCGAAAGGTGCGCTGCGCGTGCTCGAAGGGCTTCGGCCGACCACGGTGGAAGGCCGCCTATGCGAAGCGCTGGCCTACAGCGGCGCCGCCGCGCTCGGTGTCGGCGACCCGGCTGTCGGCACCGCCAAGTCGGCGCTGGCGCGCCGGCTGGCACTGCAGTCAGGCGACTCCGCCTCGCTGGTGGTGGCGTCCTGGGCTCAGGCCGCAGCGGCGCATTCGCGCGGCGACCTGCACCGCAGCGTCTGGGCCGACCTGCAGGAAACCAGCCATGTGCCGCATCTGGCGCTGCGCGTGTTCGACGGCCATCTGTGCATCACGCAGCGCTTCCTCTACGGCGCGCGGCCTTATGCCGACGTGATCGACTTCGCCCAGGCGCTGTCCACCGAGGCACAGCGCCTGGGCGCCGCACGCGGCCATGCCTTCGGCGTCACGCTGCGCGGCGAAGCCGAGTCGCTGGCAGGCAACCTGGCCGCCGCGCGCGAGCATCTGCGCGAGGGCGCCAAGCTGCACCGCGCCATCGGCGGCGCGGTGGGCGAGGCGCTGTCGCTGCAGCGCCTGGCCGAAGTGGCGATGCACGAGGGCCGGCGCGATGAGGCCCGCGCCCTCATCGACGAGGCGCTGGACGTGGCGCGCCAGACCGACATCGGCTTTCATCTGCTCGACCGCATCTACGGCACGCGCATCAACTTCCACGCCGACGACCCCGCCGCCGCGCTGCATGTGATGGAAGACGCCAGCGTGTCGGTGCGCGGTCCGCTGGAGACCTGCCCGTGCTGCCGCATCACCTTCGCGGTGCCTGCGGCGATTGACGCCGCGCGCGCCGGCGAGCTCGATCTGGCCGACCAGCATGATCAGCAATGAGCCTACCTGGCCAACGTCGTCATGCGCCTGCCGGCCTGGTACGCCGCGCACGACGAGGTCCGCGGCCACATTGCGGCGGCGCGCCATGACGGCGGCGAAGACGCCGTCACGCGCTTTGCCGCTGCCGCGGCGCGCTTTCGCGAAGCGGGTCAGCCGCTCGACGCGCAGCGCTGCGAGCGGCTGGCGATGGTGGCGGCGACCCGCTAGCCCAGCGCTCAGACCGGCTGCAGCGCCAGCCGCGCGCGCTGCGCGTTCAGCGTCTGCGCCAGCAGCGCGGTCGCGGCGTAGATGGCGTCGATCGTCGGCGTCGGCAGCCCGGTGATGCGCGCCAGTTCGGCGACGCTGCCCAGCAGCGCCTGCAACTCGAGCGCGCGGCCTTGCTCGACGTCTTGCAGCATCGAGGTCTTGTGCGCGCCCACGGCCTGGGCGCCGGCGATGCGCTGTTCCAGCGTGACCTTGAATTCGACGCCCAGCGCCTCGGCCACCGTGCGCGCCTCGGTCATCATGCGCGTGGCCAGTTCGCGCGTCAGCGGGAAGCGGCAAATGTCTTCGAGCGTGGCGTGTGTCAGCGCGCTGATCGGGTTGAAACTGAGGTTGCCCCACAGCTTGACCCAGAGTTCGGCGCGGATGTCGCGCGACACCGGCGCCTTGAAGCCCGCCGCCATCAGCGAGCGGCTCAATGCCTCGACGCGCGGCGTGCGCTGGTCGTCGAGTTCGCCGAGCGAGAAGCGGTTGCCTTCGATGACCTTGACGACGCCGGGTTCGAGCAGTTCGGCCGCCGGGTAGACGATGCTGCCGATGAGGCGTTCGGTCTCGATGCCGGCGGCGAGCTCGCCGCCCGGATCGACGCTGTCCAGCGCCCGGCCCGCGTAGGGCCCGGCCAGCTTGTGGAAATACCACCAGGGCAGGCCGTTGATCATCGTCACCACCATCGTGGCCGGACCGAACAGTGCGCGCAGGCCCGGCAGCAGATCGCGCAGCTGGTGCGCCTTGGTGGTCAGCAGCACGGCGTCCTGCGGCCCGGCCGTCGCCATGTCCTGCACGGCGCGCACGCCGGTCGCATGCTGCTCGCTGCCATCGGGCAGCAAGAGCTTGAAGCCGCGCGCGTTGATCGCCGCCAGATTCTGATTGCGCGCGATGAAGGTGACCTGCTCGCCGGCGAGCGCGAGCTTCGCACCGAGGTAGCCGCCGATCGCGCCGGCGCCGACGATGGCATAGCGCATGCTCAGAACTCGCCCGCGACGTAAGAGCCGAAGCCCAGGCCGATGCGCTGGGCCAGCCCGATGCGCTGCAGCTTGCCGGTCGCGCCTTTGGGCAACTCGTCGACGAACAGGATCTTCTTGGGCACCTTGTAGGAAGCGACACGCTGGGCGACGAACTTCTGCAGTTCGCGCTCCTCGCATTCATGGCCTTCGTGCAGCACCACCATCGCCGCCACCTCTTCGCCCAGGCGCTTGTGCGGCGCGCCGAACACCACCACCTGGGCCACCGAGACATGGTCGAGCAGGATCTCGTCGATCTCGCGCGGGCTGATCTTCTCGCCGCCGCGGTTGATGATCTCCTTGAGCCGGCCGGTGATGCTGAGGTAGCCGTCGGCGTCGATCACGCCCTGGTCGCCGGTGCGGAACCAGCCGTCGACGAAGGTTTCTTCGTTGGCCTTCGGGTTGCTCTCGTAGCCGGCGCTGAGGTTGGGGCCGCGGATGACGATCTCGCCCGGCGTGTCGGCGCCGACAAATTCGCCGTCCTCACCGCGGATGCGCACTTCGGGCCCGGCGGCGCGGCCCACCGATCCGCGCTTGCGCTGCAGCGGCGGCAGCGGGTTCGAGGTCATCTGATGGGTCGCCTCGGTCATGCCGTAGGACTCGACCAGCGGCGCATTGAACATCGTCTCGAGCTGGCCGATCAGCTGCGGCGGCAGCGCCGACGACGACGAACGAACGAAGCGCAGCTGGTGGCGCTGGATGACGGCGGCGTTGTGCTTGCCGCGCGAGGCGATCGCCAGGTGCATGGTCGGCACGGCGGTGTACCAGCTGGGGCTGGACTCGTCCATCCAGGCGAAGAAGCGCAGCGCGTTGAAGCCCGGCGTGCAGAACACCCGCGAGCCGGCCGACAGCGGCGCCAGCACGCCGGCGATCAGGCCGTGGATGTGGAACAGCGGCATGATGTTCAGGCCGACGTCGCGCGCCGTGAACGCCAGCGTGGCGGCGA
>JAUYAJ010000607.1 GCA_030693565.1 Rubrivivax sp. | reverse complement strand
GCGCCGCCCAGGCCGAGATCCTGCAGCGCCTGGCCAGCCACTACGCGCTGCGCGAACGTGTCGACGAAGGCCGCGCGGCGCTGGTCGGCGGCATGGTCACGGGCGCACTCGCCGGACTCAAGGCCGACATCGCCAGCGGCGGGCTGACGCTGGGCGGCGGCATGCTGGCCGGCGGGCTGCTCGGCGCCCTGGGTGCCGCCGGGCTGGCGCGCGGCATCAACCTGGTGCGTGGCACCGGGCACAGCTGGTTGTCCTGGAACGCCGACGCGATGGCGCCGCTGGTCGACTCGGCCTTGCTGCGCTACCTGGCGGTGGCGCATTTCGGCCGCGGCCGCGGCGAGTGGACGCGCGGCGAAGCGCCGCCGCACTGGCAGGCCACCGTGAACGCGGCGCTGGCGCCCGAACGCGAGGCGCTGGCCGCGCTGTGGCGCGAGCGCAGCACACGCTGGGACAACGAGGGTGAGGCGCAGACGCTGGCCGCCGCGCTGCAGCCGCTGCTGGAACGCGCCGCGCGGGCTGCGCTGCACGCGCTGTATCCCGGCGCCGCGGCCGACCATAATCAGGCCGCATGAAGATCCTGATCCTCGGTGCTGGCCGGGTTGGTGAAAGTGTGGCGGAGAGCCTGGCCTCCGAACAGAACGACATCACCGTCATCGACACCGACCCGCGCCGCCTGGCCGCGCTGCAGGACCGGCTCGACCTGCGCGGCGTGGTCGGCAACGGCATCCAGCCCTCGGTGCTGAAAGAAGCCGGCGCCGACGACACCGACTTGCTGATCGCCTGCGCGCCGCTCGACGAGACCAACCTGGTCGCCTGCAAGATCGCGCACGACATCTTCCACATCCCGACCCGCATCGCGCGCGTGCGCAGCCCCGAGTTCGCCGATGGCAGCGTGATGATGGGCAAGGAAGGTTTTGCCGTCGACGAGGTGATCTGCCCCGAAGAGAGCATCACCACCTACATCCGCAAGCTGATCGAGTTTCCCGAAGCCCTGCAGGTGCTGGAGTTCTCGCAAAAGCGCGTCAGCATGATCGCGGTGCGCGCCGTCGAGGGCGGGCCGCTGGTGCACCACGTGATCTCCGAGCTGCCGCAGCTGCTGCCCGACGTGCCGATGCGCATCGTCGCCATCTACCGGCGCGACCTGATGGGGCTGGACCGCCAGGTCATCTGCGACGGCAGCACGCGCGTCGAGGTCGGCGACGAGGTCTTCGTGCTCGCCGCCAACGAGCACATCCGGCGCGCGCTCGACGCGATGCGCAAGCGCGACGACCCGGTGCGCCGGGTCATGATCGCCGGCGGCGGGCGCGTCGGGCTGCGGCTGGCGCGACACATCGCGCGCGACTGCCAGGTCAAGCTGATCGAGTCCAACGCCGAGCGCTGCGAGTACCTCACGACCCAGCTGCCCAGCGAGGCGCTGGTTCTCAAGGGCGATTCGACCGACGAGCAACTGCTGGAAGACGAGAACGTCGCCGGCACCGACCTCTTCCTGGCGCTGACCAGCGACGACGAAGACAACATCATGTCGTGCCTGCTGGCCAAGCGCATGGGCGCGCACCGGGTGCTGGCATTGATCAACCGCAAGGCCTACGCCGACCTCGTGCAGGGCCAGGGCACGCAGATCGACATCGCCATTTCACCGTCGCAGACGGTGATCGGCGAGCTGCTCGCCCATGTGCGGCGCGGCGACGTTGCCGCCGTCTACAGCCTGCGCCGCGGCGCCTCCGAGGTGCTCGAGCTGATCGTGCGCGGCGACCGCAAGAGCTCCAAGGTGGTCGGCCGGCGCATCGAGCAGGTGGCGCTGCCGGCCGGCGCCGAGATCGGTGCCATCGTGCGCGACATCCCCGACCCGCGCCGCAGCGAAGGCCGGGTGCGCAAAGACGTCATCATCCCGCACCACGACACCGTCATCGAGAGCGGCGACCACGTCATCGTCTTCGTGCCGCGCAAGCGCATGGTGCGCCAGGTGGAAAAGCTGTTCCAGGTCGGGGCGATGTTCTTCTGATGGCGGCCCGATGACCTCGCCGCTGGCTGTCATCGCGCTCGTCGGGCGCATGGTCGTGCTGTTCGCGCTGCTGATGATCGTGCCGCTGGCCTTCGCGGTCGACCGTCACGACGCCGCCGAGCAGGCCTTTCTGGTGTCGATCGCCATCACGCTGGGCGCCGGCGGGCTGATGAGCCTGGCGATGCGGCGCTTTCGCCGTGAGCTGCAGCCGCGTGACGGCTTCGTGCTCGTCGGCCTGACCTGGCTCGTGCTGCCGGCTTTCGGCGCCGTGCCGCTGCTGTTGGCGATCCCCGGGCTGTCGGTCACCGACGCCTACTTCGAAGCCATGAGCGGCTTCTCGGCCACCGGCGCCACCGTGCTCACCGGACTCGACCACTTGCCGCTGTCGGTCAACGTCTGGCGCTGCTTTTTGCAGCTGGTGGGCGGGCTCGGGATCATCGTGCTGGCGGTGGCCATCCTGCCGCTGCTCGGCGTCGGCGGCGCCCAGCTGTTCAAGGCCGAGGCCGCCGGGCCGATGAAGGACGCCAAGCTGACGCCGCGCATCGCCGAGACGGCGCGCGGGCTGTGGGTTGTCTACTTCGCCTTCTCGCTGGCCTGCATGCTGGCCTATCGATGGGCCGGCATGAGCTGGGAAGACGCCTTCATGCACATGTGCTCGACGATGGGCCTGGGCGGCTTCTCTGCTTACGACGCCAGCTTCGGCTACTGGAACTCGCCGCTGATCGAAGCCGTGGCGGTGGTCTTCATGATGCTGTCGGGCATCAGCTTCGCGCTCTACTTCGTGGCCTGGCGCCAGCGCTCGCTGCGCGCCATCTTTCGCAACCCCGAGGCCCAGGCTTTTTACCTGGTGATCTTCGGCGCGGTGGCGCTGATCTCGGGCTACATGTGGTTCCACGACACCTACCCCAGCTACCTGGAGGCCTTGCGCCACACGGTGTTCCACGTCGTCTCTCTGGCCACCACCACCGGCTACGCGACCCAGGACTACGCCCAGTGGCCGTTCTTCGCCCCGCTGCTGATGATTCTGCTGGGGTGCTTTGCCACCTGCGCCGGCTCCACCGGCGGGGGCATCAAGATGGTGCGCATGCTGCTGCTGCTCAAGCAAAGCCAGCGCGAGCTGGTGCGCATCGTGCACCCGAACGTCGTCAACCCGGTGGTGATGGCCGGTCAGGCGGTGAACCCGCGCGTGATGCAGAGCGTGATCGCCTTCATGATGATGTACGGCGCCACACTGGTCAGCCTGACCATGGTGCTGCTGTTCAGCGGCCTGGACGTGGTCACCGCCTTCACCGCCGTCATCGCCTGCGTCAACAACATCGGCCCCGGCCTGGGCGAGGTCGGCCCGGCGGTCAACTACGGCGCGCTCACCGACTTCCAGACCTGGGTGCTGAGCTTTGCGATGCTGCTCGGCAGGCTCGAGCTGCTGTCGGTGCTGGTGCTGTTCACGCCGCAGTTCTGGCGCCGGTAGTTCGCCCGATGGACGGGCGCGCCGGGCGCGTCTATCGTTCCCGGATGGACTCGCCGATCGACTTCTTCTTCGACTTCTCGTCGCCTTACTCCTACATCGCCAACGAGTGGGTCGACGCCGTCGCCGCGCGCCACGGCCGCACCGTGCGCCGCCATGCCATCTTGCTCGGTGCCACTTTCCAGGCCGCGGAGCTGAAGTCGCCCGTGTCCTACCCGATCAAGCGCGAATATTCGCTGCGCGACTTCGCGCGCTCGGCGCGTTTCGAAGGCCTGCCTTTCCAGCTGCCCGAGCCCTTCCCACAGTCGACGCAGAACGCCGCCCGGCTGTTCTGGTGGCTGCACGACACCGAAAGCCCGGCCGCCGCCGCGCGCTGGGCCACCGCAGGGCTGCGCGCGGTGTTCGCGCGCGGCACGGCGCTGCAAGACACGGCCGCGCTGCAGGCGCTGGCCACCGACCAGGGCATCGCGCCCGCCGCTGCTGAGGCGGTGTGGAGCGATCCGCTGTGGAAAGCCCGGCTCAAGCGCGCCAACGACGAGGCGATCGCCGCCGGCGTCTTCGGCGCGCCTTTTTTCATCGTCGAAGCTGAGCCGTTCTGGGGCAACGACCGCCGGCCGCAAATCGAGCGCTGGCTGCAGGAGGGACCATTCTGATGCGCAAGACCGTCAAGTCGATGGTGGACGAAGCCACCGCCGCCATCACCACCTTCGGCATCGAGGACGCGCGCGATCTGCATGGCCGCGACGACGTGCAGTTCATCGACATCCGCGATGTCCGCGAGCTCGAACGCGACGGCATCATCCCCGGCGCTTTCCACGCCCCGCGCGGCATGCTCGAGTTCTGGGCCTGCCCCGAGTCGCCCTACTTCAAGCCGGCGCTCGGCCAAGGCAAGCATCTGGTGCTGTTCTGCGCCGCCGGCTGGCGCTCGGCGCTGGCCACCAAGACTTTGCAGGACATGGGGCTGGACAAGGTCGGCCACATCGACGGCGGCTACACGGCCTGGAAGGCCGCCGGCGCGCCGGTGTCCGACAAAGCCAAGAAGGGCTGATGCCGGTGGCCATCGATCTGGCCGGCGCGCTGGCGATTCAGGCGCGCGCCAACCGGCTCGCCAACCACCGGCTGCACGGCGCGATGGCGGCGCTGCCTCTGGCCGGGTTGCAGGCGCCGCGGGTCGGTTTTTTCCCCAGCCTGATGGCGACACTGAACCACATCCTGGGCGTCGACCAGTACTACGTCGGCAGCTTGCTGGGCGAGCCTGGTCTGGCGGCGGCCTGGGCCGCGTTCGTGCCCGCTGCCGACCTGGCCGCGCTGCGCCAGCGCCAGGCGCTCAGCGACGAACGCTTGACCACCTTCTGCGACGCGCTCGACGCTGCCGGCTGCGCCCGCGAAGTGCAGATGGCGCGCGGCGGCGGCCGCATCCAGCGCGATCTTGTCGCCCATGTGCTGGCCCACTTGTTCATGCACCAGACCCACCACCGTGGCCAGCTCCACGCCATGCTCAGCGGCACCGCGGTGGCGCCGCCCCAGCTCGACGAATTCCTGATGCCCAGCGAAGCCCACTTGCGCCAGGCCGAGATGGCGGCGCTGGGCTGGGACGAGGCCGTCGTCTACGGAGGGCGTCGATAGAATTGAACTTGACGTCAACGTCAATGCCCCCGCCCATCCGCGCCGCCCGGCGGCGCGCAGGAGACCGCCCCCATGCCGACGCTCACG
>JAUYAJ010000602.1 GCA_030693565.1 Rubrivivax sp. | reverse complement strand
GGTGGCGGCAAAGACGAACGCCAGCAGCACGGTGTTGGCCCCGGGCCGGAACGACGCTGCGGGCGCCTTGCCCACCGCCGCCGGTGGTGTCGCCGCGACCGCGTCGCCGGCCACCGCGCGCGGCAGCCAGGCATTGAGCGGCAACCCCAGCAGCAGGTGCAGTCCGGCCCAGGCAAAACAGGCACCGCGCCAGCCGAACTGGGCGTCGAAGACGCTGGTCAGCGGCCAGCCCACGGTGCTGGCAAAACCGGCGATCAAGGTGATGCCGGTGATGGCGCTGCGCGAGCGCACGCCGTACAGCCGCACCAAGGTGGCGAAGGCGGCTTCGTAAAGCCCGCAGCCCATGGCCGCGCCCAGCACCAGCCAGGCCGCCAGCAAAGACCACAAGCCCTGGGCCAGGCCGAGCAGCGCGAGGCCGGCGGCAAACAGCAAGCTGGTGGCCATCAACACCGGCCGGCCACCACGAACGTCAATGAAGCGGCCCGCCGCCGGGCCGACCAGCGCCGACATCAGCAAGGCCGCCGAGAAGGCCGCGAACACCGTCGGCGCGGCCAAGCCCAGTTCCTGCGCCATCGGCTGCGCCAGCATCGCCGGCAGGTAGTAGGACGAAGCCCAGGCCAGCGTCTGCGCCGTGCCGAGCACGGCCACGGTGGCGAATTGGCGATCGCCGTTCACGGGCTGACAGCCACCGCCCGCGGCCGAGCGCGGTTGGCGATCGCCACCAGCGACAGCATCACCGGCACTTCGACCAGCACGCCGACCACCGTGGCCAGCGCCGCGCCCGAGCGCAGGCCGAACAGCGAGATCGCCACCGCCACCGCCAGTTCGAAGAAGTTCGAGGTCCCGATCAGGCAGGCCGGCGCGGCAATCTCGTGCGGCAGCTTGAGCCAGCGCGCGCCGAGCGCGGCAATGAAGAAGATGCCGTAGGACTGGATGACCAGCGGCACCGCGATCAGCGCAATGATCCCGGGCTGGGCCACCAGCGTGCCGGCCTGCAGGCCGAACAGCAACACGACGGTGGCAACGAGGCCGATCACCGACCAAGGCTTGAGCGCAGCCACGCCCGCGGCCAGCCTGGCGGGCCCGCTGCGCAGCCAGAGCCAGCGTGTCAGCACCCCCGCCAGCAGCGGCAGCACGACGTAAAGCAGCACCGACAACGCCAGCGTCTGCCAGGGCACTGACACGTCGGCCACGCCGAGCAGGAAGGCGGCGATCGGCGCGAAAGCGAACACCATCACGATGTCGTTCACCGACACCTGGACCAGCGTGTAGGCAGGGTCACCGCGGACAAGCTGGCTCCAGACGAAAACCATCGCGGTGCAGGGCGCCACGCCGAGCAGGATCATGCCGGCGATGTACTCGCGCGCCGATTGCGGGTCGACCCAGGGTGCGAACAGGTGCTCGAAGAACAGCACCGCCAGCGCCGCCATCGTGAACGGCTTGATGAGCCAGTTGACGACCAGGGTCAGCAGCAGCCCGCGCGGACGCCGGCCCGCGCCTTTGACGGCCGCGAAGTCGATCTGGATCATCATCGGGAAAATCATGACCCAGATGAAGACGGCCACCACCAGATTGACATGGGCGAACTCGAACGCCGCCACCGCAGCGAACAGACCCGGCGCGACGAGACCGAGCAGCACACCCGCCCCCATGCCCAGCCCGACCCACAGCGTCAGGTAGCGCTCGAAGAAACCCATGGGGTGGCTGACGCGGTGGCCCGCTTCAGCAGCAGGCCGATGCCGGCTTGACCGCCACGCCGACCGGCTTGCCGCGCGGCGCTGCCGGCGCCTCGGCCGCCGTCGGCTGGCTGAACACCGGGATGTCGCCCAGGGTGTGGAAATGCTCCCAGGCAACGCCTTGCGGATCGGTCACCCAGTGCTTCTCGCTGCGCGCGTAGCAGCAGGTCGTGGCGCCTTCGCCATGCAGCGCCAGATCGGCGGCGGCGGCGCGCTGCTTGAGTTCGACCAGTTCGGCGCCGTCGTCGGTCTGGATGCCCAGGTGGTCGACGCCGGCCGCGGCACCCCGCGTCGAGATGGCGAAATTGATGCGCGGGTCTTCGATCATCCACTTGGCGTAGTCGGCCTCGACGCGCGCCGGCGCGGCGGCGAACAGCTTCGAATAAAAGCCGATGCTGGCGGCCAGATCATCGACGTGGAGATGGACATGGAAACGCTTCATCGTTCACTCCTTCAAGGTGTGCAGGACCCGGCCTTCGCGTCCAGGCAGGCATGGCCCTGGCAGCAATGGTCGGTGAGGTAGCCGAGCAGGCCGTTCATGCGGTCGAAAGCCGCGCGGTAGATCAGGTTGCGGCCGTCACGCTGCTGCGACACCAGGCCCGCATGCAGCAACTCCTTCAGGTGGAAGGACAGCGTCGCCGCCGGCACGTCCAGCAACTGCGCCAGCGCCCCCGGCGTCAGGCCGTCCGGCCCGGCGACAACGAGCGAACGGAACACCTGCAGACGCGACAACTGGGCCAGCGCCGCCAGGGCTTGTACGGCTTCCTTTTCTTCCATACTTCGATACTAGTCGAATCATGAATGCAATGCAAGCATCAACAGGAACCGGCCGCGGCGGCGCCGCGGCCCGGTGCAATACTGATCGCCGCACCAACGCGCGGGTGCTGCCGGCGCCGGCCGTCACCCCTCTTCCCATCTCCATCAGGGTTCGCCATGGCTTTCAAGCTGACCTATTCCACGATGTTCGACCCGCCGTCCGAACTGCACGAGCGCTTCGATGCGGCGATGGCGGCGCTGCAGCCGCAACTCGGCCGCAGCCACGCGCTGTACATCGATGGCGAGGACCGCGCCAGCGAACGCACGCGGCCGAACCATTCACCCACCGATGGCCGGCGCCTGCTCGGCCATTTCGCCGCCGCCAGTGCGCGCGATGTCCAGGCCGCGGTGGCGGCCGCTGCGCGCGCCTTCCCCGCCTGGCGTGCCACCCCCGCGGCGCAGCGCCTGCGCCTGATGCGACGGGTCGCAGCGCTGATCGAGGAGCGCGTCTACACGATCGCGGCCGCGCTCACGCTCGAGGTCGGCAAGAACCGCATGGAGGCGCTGGGCGAGACCCAGGAAACGGCCGACTTCTTCAGCAGCTATTGCGACGAGTGGGAGCGCAACGCCGGCTACGACCATGCGCTGCCGAACGACCCGCTGGCCGGTTACACCTCGCGCAACCGCAGCGTGATGAAGCCTTATGGCGTCTGGGCCGTGCTGACGCCCTTCAATTTCCCGTTCGCACTGGCCGGCGGGCCGGTCGCCGCCGCGCTCGTGGCCGGCAACACCGTGGTGCTCAAGTCGGCGTCGGACACGCCCTGGTCCGGCCGCTTGCTGGCCGACTGCCTGCACGACGCCGGCGTGCCCGCGGGCGTGTTCAACTTCCTCAGCGGCAGCTCGGCCGACCTGGGCGATGCGCTGGTCGCGCATCCGCAGATCGCCGGCGCCACCTTCACCGGCTCGGTCGCGGTCGGCAGGGACTTGCTGAGCAGGATGAGCGGCGGCCCCTACCCGCGCCCCTGCATCGCCGAGATGGGCGGCAAGAACGCCTGCATCGTCACCGCCCGGGCCGACCTCGACCGCGCGGCCACCGGCATCGTGCGCTCGGCCTTCGGCATGGGCGGCCAGAAGTGCTCGGCGCTGTCGCGCCTGTACGTGCACGAGGCGGTGGCCGATCCGCTCGTCGCCTTGCTGCGCGAGCGCATCGACGCACTGGTGATCGGCGACCCGGCGCAGCGCAGCGTCTACCTCGGTCCGGTCACGACGGCGGGCGCGGTGGCGAACTACAAGGCCTTCAGCGCCCAGCTGCGCGAACAGGGCGCGCACATCGTCAGCGGCGGCCGGGTCCTGGACGACGGCGCGCTGGCCCACGGCCAGTTCGTTGCGCCGACGCTGGCCGAGGCGCCGGCGGCGCACCCGCTGTGGGAGGTCGAGATGTTCCTGCCGATCCTGATGCTGCACCGCGTGGCCTCGAACGACGAAGCGATGCAATTGGCGAACCGCTCTGACCTCGGCCTGACGGCGGGCTTCTACGGCGCGGCCGACGAGGTGCCATGGTTCTTCGACCACATCGAAGCCGGCGTGCTCTACGCCAACCGGCCGCAGGGCGCGACGACGGGCGCCTGGCCGGGCTACCAGCCCTTCGGCGGCTGGAAGGGATCGGGCTCCACCGGCAAGGCGATCGCGTCGTTCTACTACCTGGCGCAATACCTGCGCGAGCAGTCGCAGACCTTGGTCGAGTGACGCTCTGGCGTCGCCAAGAAAAACGGGCCCCGAGGGCCCGTTTGACTGACTTGCTGGCGGAAAGGGAGGGATTCGAACCCTCGGTACTGCATAACAGTACACCGGATTTCGAGTCCGGCGCATTCGACCACTCTGCCACCTTTCCTGTGTGGTCTCGCATCGAGCGAAGCCGCGCATTCTAGCCGATCAGGCGCGCAGCACTTCCAGCCCGCCGAGGTAGGGACGCAGCGCCGCCGGCACCCGCACCGCGCCGTCGGCCTGCTGGTGGTTTTCCAGCACCGCCACCAGCGCCCGGCCCACCGCCAGCCCGGAACCGTTGAGCGTGTGCACCAGCTCGGGCTTGCCCGCCGCGTTGCGAAAACGCG
>JAUYAJ010000598.1 GCA_030693565.1 Rubrivivax sp. | reverse complement strand
CGCGATTCATATCTTCACAGCCTCTGAGGTCGATGAAGGCCGCAACAGCCTGGACCTGGACGGTGGCGCTGCTGGCAACCGCCGGCGCCGCCCTGGTGCTGGCTTTCGTGCTCGCTCTCAGCACCCAGGACGGCGGCCTCTATGAACGCCACTTCGTCTGGCTGTTCTGGGTCAACGTCGCCGTCGGCGTGCTGCTGGTGCTGGTGATCGGCGTGGCCGTGCTGCGACTGGCGGCACGCGTGCGCCGCGGCAAGTTCGGCAGCCGCTTGCTGGTCAAGCTGGCGGGCATCTTCGCCGTCGTCGGCCTGCTGCCGGGCCTGGTGGTCTACACCGTCAGCTACCAGTTCGTTTCACGCAGCATCGAAGCCTGGTTCGACGTCCGCGTCGCCGGCGCGCTCGACGCCGGCCTGGCGCTGGGCAAGGGCACGCTGGACAGCTTGGTGGCCGACCTGGGCAAGAAGACGCGGGTCGCGGCCGACCGGCTGGGCGAACAGCGCGCCGTGCTGGCGCCGCTGGCGCTGGAGCGGCTGCGCGAACAACTCGGCGCGCGCGACGTCTCGCTGGTCGGTGGCAACGGGCAGATCCTGCTCACCGCCGGCGGCAGCGCCACCGCGATGAGCGCCGACCGCCCCGGGCCGCTGCAACTGCGCCAGGTGCGGCTGACCGGGCTGACGAGCCAGATCGAGGGCCTGGACGACGAATCCCATCCCAGCGCCAGCGAGCGCGGCGCCGTGGTGCGCGCGATGGCCCGGGTGCCCAACGCCGACATCTCGCTGGCCGCTGCCGAAGAGCGCTTTCTGATGGTCGTTCAGAACGTGCCGCGGAGCCTGGCCGTCAATGCGCTGGCGGTGCAGGCGGCTTACAGCGAGTACCAGCGCCGCGCGCTCGCCCACGGCAGCCTGCGCCGCATGTACATCGGCACGCTGACGCTGGCGCTGGTGCTGGCGGTGTTCGGCTCCGTGCTGCTCGCCATATTGCTGGGCAACCAGCTGGCGCGCCCCTTGCTGCTGCTGGCCGACGGCGTGCGCCAGGTGGCGGCCGGCGACCTGACGGCCAAGCCGGTGTTCGCCAGCGCCGACGAGCTGGGCGGTCTGACGCGCAGCTTTGCCGACATGACGGCCCAGGTGGCCGAGGCGCGCGAGCAGGTGCAGCGCGGCGTCGCCCAGATCGAGGCCGCGCACACCCGGCTGCAAACCATCCTGGACACGCTGACCGCAGGCGTCATCGTGTTCGACCGCGAGGGTCGCATCGACACCGTCAACCCCGGCGCGGCGCGCATCCTGCGCCAGCCCCTGCCCGAATGGCGCGGCCGCCGGCTCGAGGACGTGCCGGCGTTGCAAGCACTGGCCGCCAACGTGTCCCAGCGCTTCGAGATGCTGTCCAGCGGGCCCGAGGCCAGTGAGCGCCAGCATTGGCAGGACGCCTTCGAAATGAACGCCGCCGGCCACACGCTGACCTTGCTGGTGCGCGGCGCGCCGCTGCCGCAGGAGGCGCGGCTGATGGTGTTCGACGACATCACCGAGGTGGTGTCGGCGCAGCGCTCGGTCGCCTGGGCCGAGGTGGCGCGCCGGCTGGCGCACGAGATCAAGAACCCGTTGACGCCGATCCAGCTGTCGGCCGAGCGCCTGCAGCACAAGCTCGAGGCCAAGCTGCAAGGCGCTGACCAGGCCTTGCTGCTGCGCTCGGTGGCCACCATCGTCAACCAGGTGCAGGCGATGCAGACCCTGGTCAACGAGTTCCGCGACTACGCCCGCCTGCCCGCCGCCCAGCTCAAGCCGCTGGCGCTGAACGCGCTGGTGGCGGAGGTGCTGGCGCTGTACGGCCATGCCCATGACAGCGGCCAGCTGGTGGCGAGGCTGGCGCCCGAGCTGCCGGCGATTCTGGGTGACGCGACCCAGCTGCGCCAGGTCATCCACAACCTGGTTCAGAATGCGCTTGACGCCATCGCCGATCGACCGGCGGGGCGCGTTGAGGTGAGCACGGCCGCGGCACGCGGCGAACAAGGTGAACTGCGCGCCGTGCGCTTGAACGTCGTCGACAATGGCCCCGGTTTTGCCGACAAAGTGCTCAAGCGCGCCTTCGAACCCTATGTCACCACCAAGGCCAAGGGCACCGGACTGGGGCTGGCGGTGGTGAAGAAGATCGCCGACGAACATGGGGCGCGGCTGCGAGTGGCCAACCTGCAAACCGGCGCCGAGCCCGATGCTCCGGTGCAGGGTGCGCGAGTTTCGCTATCATTTTCCAACTTCGTCATCGCGTCGGCCGCAGCGGCAACCGACGCAAAGGGCCCGCCGCGGGCCCAGGATGGCCCGGCACCGGCACCCGGTGACGCAACGCAGGTGCACTGAGCGCGAATGGCAACGATTCTGGTAGTGGACGACGAGCTCGGTATCCGGGCCCTGCTGTCCGAGATCCTCACTGACGAAGGGCACACCGTCGAGTTGGCCGAAGACGCGGCGCAGGCGCGCTCGGTGCGCGAGGTGCTGCGCCCCGACCTGGTGCTGCTGGACATCTGGATGCCCGATGTCGACGGCATCTCGCTGCTCAAGGAGTGGGGTGCGAGTGGTCAACTGACGATGCCGGTCATCATGATGAGCGGCCACGGCACCATCGACACCGCGGTCGAAGCCACCAAGTACGGCGCCGCGGCCTTTCTTGAAAAGCCGGTGACGCTGCAAAAGCTGCTGCGCGCGGTCGAGCAAGCGCTCAACAAGCCGGGCGCGCGGACGGCCTCAGCGGCCGCCGCCGCGCTCGATCCGGTGAATGCCTACTCGATGAGCGCCGGCGGTGCGGGAGCGGGGCCGGTCGTGGCGCTGTTGCCCCAGGGCCCGCAATCCGAGCAGAACTTCGACCTCGACCGCCCGCTGCGTGAGGCACGTGACGCCTTCGAGAAGAGCTACTTCGAGTTCCATCTGGCCAAGGAAGGCGGCTCGATGACGCGCGTGGCCGAGAAGACCGGCCTGGAGCGCACCCACCTCTACCGCAAGCTCAAGCAGCTTGGCGTGGACCTGTCGCGCAACAAGCGCGGCGGCACCTGACGCAGCCGCTGCGGCCGGCTATAATGCTGGGCTTGGCCTGGTAGCTCAGTTGGTAGAGCAGCGGATTGAAAATCCGCGTGTCGGTGGTTCGATTCCGCCCCAGGCCACCAGACGAATCAAGGGGTCGACCGTTCAGCGGTCGACCCCTTGTTCCTTGTGGGCCGGCGACGGGCCCCGCCTTACTCCGGCTGCACGCCCGCCAGTTGCACTGCCTTGCGGGTGACCTCGATGTCGCTGGCCAGGTAGTCGCGGAAGGCCTGCGGTGTGCCCGGCGACGCCACGGCGCCGTGTGACTCGAAAGCCTTGCGCAGGTCGGCCTGCTGCAGCACCTGCAGCGCGGCGCGCTGCAAGGCTTCGGCCACCGCCGGCGGCAAGCCCTTGGGGGCCATCAGGCCGATCCAGCTGGCGAACTCGAAGCCGGCGACGGTCTGCGCAATCGCCGGCGTGTCGCCCAGCGGCTGGGCGGCGCTGCTCATGCTGTGCGCCAGCAGCCGCAAGCGGCCGTTGGCCACCAGACCCATCGCTGCCGGCGCCGGCGTCAGCACCCAGTCGGTCTCGCCCGACACCACCGACGCCACGACTTGGCTGCCGCCCTTGTAGGGCACGTGCAGCGACTGAAAGCCCGCTGCCGATTGCAGCGCCACGCCGGCCAGGTGGCTGCTCGAGCCGATGCCGGCCGAGGCCATGTTCGAGGCCTGGCCGCGCGACTTCGCCCAAGCGATCAGCTCGGCGGTGTTGCGCACCGGCAGCGCCGGGTTGCAGACCAGCACGTTGGGCAGCAAAGCCACCAGGCTGATGAAGTCGAAGTCCTTCAGCGGGTCGTAGCGCGCGGCTTTCTGCAGCATCGGCGCCACCGTGAGCGAACTGCTGGAGGCGACGATCAGGCTGTAGCCGTCCGCCGGCGCCGTGCGCCCGGCTTCGACGCCGAGCGCGCCAGCGGCGCCGGCCCGGTTGTCGGCGACCACCGTCTGCTGCAGCAGCGGCCCGAGCTTGGCGCCGACCAGGCGGGCGATGGTGTCGACCGAACTGCCGGGTGCGTTGGGAATGATGAAGCGGATCGGCCGCTGCGGAAAGGCGGCTGCCTGGCCGAAGGCCAGTGGCGCGGCGGCCGCGGCGGCGATGAAGGTCAGCGCGTCGCGCCGGCGGACGGTGTGGGCGAATTCGGTCAAGCGTGTCTCCTCGGTGGCTTGCAGTTCTGCGCCTGCAAGGCCGCGATCCTAGCGCCGCGTCGCGCAGCGCGCCGAGGTCAGGCCCAGCGGGCGGTGGAAGGCGACAACGACTGCGGACCAGGGCGCGCGAACTCGCGCGGGTTGGCCCGCGCGCCGCTCACAGTTCGCCGTACTTCTTGCTGTTGCCGCGCGCCAGTTCGACCGGGTATTTCTGTTCATTGAGCTTGAGCTTGGCCTGCGCCGAGGCGATGGGGTCGATGCCGAGCGCGCTGGCCAGTTGAACCAGGTATAGCAAGACGTCGGCCAGTTCGGCGGCCACCGCTTGCCGCTGGTCCGGTGCGAGTTCGCGGCTCTGCGCTTCGGTCATCCATTGAAAGTGCTCAAGCAACTCGCCGGCCTCGACGATCAGCGCCGACGCCAGGTTCTTCGGCGAATGGAAGGGCTGCCAGTCGCGGTCGTGGGCGAAGCGCTCGAGTTGCCGGGCAAGGTCGCGCAATGAATCCGTCATGGCAGTCAGTTCGATGGAGCGTGAAGTTGGCGCGCGGAAATTTGCCGCCTCACGGGCGGCGGGCAAGCTTGCGATCTTGGACTGGCACCAGCCCGGCCAGTTTCGCGGGCCAGCACGCTGCCGCCGGCTGCAGTGCGCTCAGCTGAGGCCGTGCGCCGCCGCTTGCAGGTCCGTCTTGATGACCGTGCCGTCGTCCTTCAGTGAAAAGACGCCGGCGCCGCTGTTGGCGTTCAGGCGGCAGACCTTGCGCACGAAGGTCAGCTCGACATCACCATCGACACTGCCAGTCACTTCGACCCGGGCGGCCAGCACCGCGGCCAGTTGCTGCTCGACCTCCTTGCGCAGTTCCAGCGAGTCGCCCCAGGCCTTCAATGCACGTTGCCAAGCCTCGCGCGCGCGCGGCAGCAGGCCCTTGGGGTCCCCGACCCGGGTCAGGTACTGCACCAGCTTTTGCATCTTCTCTTCTTCGGCTTTCTGCTCGTCCATCTGCTTCAGCAGACTCGCATGACGGGCGTCCAGCGCAGGGTCGACGCCGACGTGGATCTGGGTCCGGCCACCCGACGCCAGGCCGAGGATCGGCGCGCTGACGAACATCCTGGCCTTGGCCAGCCCGCCGGCCAGGCGGCCGCGGCCGCGCGACTTCGCGCCCACCGAGATCTGTGCCGCGGCCTGCAACGCGCTGTGCAGCGCCATGTCGTCGATGACGATGGCCAGGCCGGCGTGCAACTCGGACTTCTCGACAAAGCGGGCCGATACGGAGCCGCCCGCATGCAGGACGGCGTTGGCAATCGCGCCGCCGGCAATGCGGATGTCGCCGCCGGCCCTGAGTTCGCCGCCTTCGACCAAGCCGCCGACAAGAATGTCACCGCTGGCATGCACTTTCATTCCTGAACTGACGTCACCGTCGACCTGCACGGTGCCGTCGAAGGTGACGTTGCCGGTGGCCATGTTGACCCCTTTGACCCGGAACACCGCTTCGACCAGCACCGATCCCATGCCGTTGCTGACCGGCTGCCCCTTGCTCAGTGCGCACAGCAGGTTGGCATCCTTCGGGTCGAGCCCGACACCGAGGAACGGGGTCTTGAACGGCAGGTCATAGCCGGGCTCGGCGGGCAGCGGCTGACCGCGCACGTCGCTGCCGGCGGCGCCGGCGCTGGCCGGCGTGCGGCGTATCAGCGGCTGGCCCACATCGACCACCGGGACTTCGCCATGTTCGCGAAAGTCGATCAATCCTTGCGCATTGAGTTTGGGCGCGCGTTCGCGGTGATCCGTGATCAGAAACTCGAAGCTCGCATCCTCGCCCTTCTGCGGCGGCGTGGCCCGCGCCGCCACGAAATGCTGCGGCCCAGGCGTCTCGCAGGCCTGGCGCAGCGCGGCGTCGTCCAGCCCATGCAGCACGCCTGCGGCGATCAATGCATCGAACACATCGGCCAGCGCGACCGGCGTGCCGCTGTCGCCCGGGTCCAATGACACATGGGCGGTCATGGCGTCGGGCGCGACTTCGACTTGGATCTGCTGGGGCCGACATGGGGCCGGCTCTGCCTCGGCCGCGACGGGCAGGGCATCGCCTGCGGGCGAGGCTGCACCCGGTGGCACTGGACTCACCGGCGCGTCGCCGTGCAAGAACGGCGCGCGCTCGGCCTCGGAGTTGAGGATCCCGGAGACTGATTCCATGGACGTTCCTTTGCGCGTGGCGCTGCGCGCTTATGCCTGGCGATGAGGCGCCTGCTACTAGGGATTTGCACTGATCCGCGTCAAGTCAGTACCGGAAGTTGTGAACCTGCCTTGTGTGATCGTGAAAGGTGACTCAGGGCGTCCATCGGGCGAGCCGCTGCCGTCAGCCGCCGGCGCGCGGCGCCGTCAATCGCAGTTCGAAGTCCTGCCCGCTGACGAAGTCGCCGTTGGCGGGCACGTCCAGCGCGCCCGCCAAGCGCAGCTTGGTGACCTGGTCGGGCGCGGTGCGCAAGGCGTGGCCACCCGGGAAGTCCGGGTGCAGCAGCAAGTTGCCGTTGGCGGCATTGGTCGTCGATGCGGCCACTTGTCCGGTGCCGTCCACGCGTTCGACGCCGCGTCCCCGTTGCCGGCTGCGCTCAGCGCTGCGCCCGCGTGTTGCCAGCGCAAGCTGTTCGAGACCGCCGCGCCGAACAGCCGGGGCGATGCCCGGCCCTGGGTCAGGACGTAGACGCCGCCGGATGTCAGCGCGCCGCGCATCCATGCCAGTGTCAGCGGCGGCAGGCGCCGCATTGCCCATGCCTCAGCCCAGCCCGAGCAGCCGCACCGCGTTGTCCTTCAGGATCAGCGGCTTGACCTTGTCCTTGAAGCCGGCTTCGTCGAAGTCTTTCATCCAGCGTTCGGGCGTGATGAGCGGGAAGTCGCTGCCGAACAGCATGCGCTCCTTCAGCAGCGTGTTGGCGTATTGCACCAACTGCGGCGGAAAGTACTTCGGGCTCCAGCCTGACAGATCGATCCAGACGTTGGGCTTGTGCAGCGCCAGGCTCAGCGCTTCGTCCTGCCAGGGCCAGCTCGGGTGGGCGATGACGATCTGGATGTCGGGGAAAGCGATCGCCACGTCTTCCAGCAGCATCGGGTTGCTGTTCTGCAGCCGCAACCCGCCGCCGCAGCGCATGCCCGAGCCGATGCCCGAATGGCCGCTGTGGAAGATCGCCGGCAGCTTGTGTTCGGCGATCACCTCGTAGAGCGGCCAGGCCATGCGGTCATCGGGCATGAAGCCTTGCACCGTGGGGTGGAACTTGAAGCCCTTGACACCATGCTCGGCGATCAGCCGCCGCGCCTCGCGCGCACCCATCTTGCCTTTGTGCGGGTCGATGCTGGCGAAGGCGATCATCATGTCGCTGTTCTTCTGCGCCGCCTCGGCGATCTCTTCGTTGGGGATGCGGCGGCGGCCTAGCTGCGACTCGGCGTCGACGGTGAACATCACCAGGCCGATCTTGCGCTCGCGGTAGTAGGCAATCGTCTCTTCGATGGTCGGCCGCCGGTTCGAGCCGAAGTACTTGTCGGCCGCGCGGTCGTACTCCTCACCGTAGTTGTCGAAGGGGTTCCAGCACGACACCTCGGCATGCGTGTGGACGTCGATGGCGATCAGGTCGTCGATCTTCATGGATGCGCTCAGTTCGGACTTTATTGCTTACCAATGTAAACAAAAAAGACCGATCCGTCCAGCTGGGTTGAAGGGCGGCTGTTCCGCTTTCAAGGTTGTTCGGAAAGGGTGAAGTGGTCAGCATTGCCGGGTAAACCCGCGTGTAAATGTGCTTGAGATACTTTCTTTCAGTAACTACCATGAGGGGATGAACACGACACCTTCCGATCTCCTCGCCGCCGAGCGTGACGGCCCGGTGCTGCACCTGGCGCTGAACCGGCCGGCCAAGCGCAACGCCGTCAACGACGGCCTGATCCTGGCCTTGCGCGCCGCCTTCGAGACCTTGGCCGAAGACGTGCGCTGCGTGCTGCTCAGCGGCAATGGCGAGCATTTCTGCGCCGGCCTGGACCTCTCGGAACTGGCCGAGCGCAGCACCTTTGAAGGTGTTGCCCACTCGCGCATGTGGCACGCGGCGCTGGACCAGCTGCAGTACGCCCGCGTGCCGGTGGTCGCGGTGCTGCACGGCGCTGTCGTTGGTGGCGGGCTCGAGGTGGCTTGCGCCGCCCATCTGCGCGTGGCCGAGCGCAGCGCCTTCTACGCCTTGCCCGAAGGCCAGCGTGGCCTGTTTGTTGGCGGCGGTGGTTCGGTGCGGGTGCCGCGGCTGATCGGTGTGGCGCGCATGGCCGACATGATGCTGACGGGGCGTGTGCTCGACGCCGACGAAGGCCAGCAGCTCGGCTTGTCAACCTACCTGGTGGACGACGGCGAAGGCCTGGCCAAAGGCCGGGCGCTGGCGCACAAGATCGCGGGCAACGCGCCGGTGACGAACTTCGCCATCGTCCAGGCGCTGCCGCGCATCGCCGACGCAGCGCCGGCCGACGGCTTGTTCATGGAGTCGCTGGTGGCGGCCATCGCCCAGGGCGAGCCGGCTGCCAAGGAGCGCATGCGCGCCTTTCTCGACAAGCGCGCCGGCAAGGTGGGTAAGTCGTGAGCGCGCCGGGCCGCTCCCAAGCGCTCACCCCGGAACGCGCAGC
>JAUYAJ010000582.1 GCA_030693565.1 Rubrivivax sp. | reverse complement strand
GGCGGGCAGGCTGGCCACCAGCTCGCACAGCAAGGCCAGCTGGCGCTGGCGATGCGACTCGCGCAAGCCCAGGTGCACACAGATCGCCTGCAACTCGATGCCCTGCCCGGGCACGCTCAGCACGCAGTGCAGCAGGCCGCGCTGTTCGGGGCCGCTGACGGAAACGTCGTGGTTGTGCCAGCGCAGGATCGGAAACTTCGACAGCAAGGCGTTGCCATGGTGGCCGCTCGGATAGACCGCATTGCGGCCGTAGGCGAATTGCGGCCAGATCGAGTCGGCGAGGAACTCGTAGTGCGGCGCCGGCGTCCAGTTGGCATAGCGCCGGTGATGGCTCTCGTGCGTGCCCTGCACCTCTTGCAGGAACACGACATCGGCGCCGACGCTGCGCACGGCCTCGCGCAGTTCATGCAGGATGAACTTGCGATTGAAGAAGGTGAAGCCCTTGTGCGTATTCACCGTCAGCACACGAAAGCGCAGTTCTTGGGCAGGAGCGGTCATCGGGTCGAACAGTTGCCGGCAGCGGCGATGTTCGCATCAGTGCGCCCAGACGGCTGTAGGACAGCAGCGCGACGCGAACTGGGTCAGCTGGCGTGCCCCGATGGTGCCGGTGAGACTCACATCTTCACAGCCTGCGCGATCAGTGCTTGGCACGCAGGCCGTCGAAGTCCGCCAGGCCGCGCCAGTCGTCATCGACGCTGTCAAGGCTCAGCCAGATCCAAGTCGCCAGGCCGGTCGAGGCCACAACGCAGGCAACGGCAAGTGTCAAGGCTATGGTGTTCATGGCGGCTCTTTCGCAACAAGGCAGGCAGATGCCACAAGTATCGCCAGGCCCAGCTTTTGAGCAGTCAGACTGCCTCGCCTGGCGCTGTAGTTGCCGTCCTACGCATGGCGCCGCAGCAGCGCCGCTGTGGGCTCTGTCCGACAGACGCTCGCTCCTTCGTCTGGCTGCGCGCAGCCGCGCACGGCAGCACCATGGGCTGATCGCAGTCACGCTGACTGCGCAGCAAAGGAACCTGCATGGAAAAGGAAAAACCGCCCGAGTCATTCGGCGTCTTCAACCCCGTCGGCCACATCGTGATGGCCTTTCAGACCGCCGAGGCGCTGCAGTCCACCCGTGACGCCTTGCACGAGCAAGGGTTCGCACTGACCAGCCTGGTTCGCTACACCAGTCAGGAAATGGTCGACCAGGTGAACACCGAACTGAGCAACGCCAGCCCGCTGGCCGCTTTCGGCCACGGCTTGAAGCTGATCGAAACCTATCGCGAGTTGGCGCTGCGTGGCTGCAAGTTTCTCGTCGTGCACGCCCCCGAAGCCGACCAGATCGCGCGCGCCGCTGCGGTGGCCAACGCGATGCATGCGGTCACAGCGCAGCGTTATGGCAGCCTGATCATCGAAGAGATGGTCGAGCAGCCGCCCATTGGCGCCCCTGCGGCCGAACTCGTGCGCTGAGCATGAACGCGACAGCAGCGGCAGCGCAGGCCGACGGCGGCGGCGCGCGACGGTCTCATCCGCCCCAAGGGCTGCCAGACCACTTCGCGCGCGCCGTCACACGGCTGCTGCGCTGGTTGGCCGACACCTTCTTCGCCAAACGCTACGGGCACCGCGCGGTGGTGCTCGAGACCGTGGCTGCAGTGCCTGGCATGGTCGGCGCGACGCTGACCCACCTGCAATGCCTGCGCCGCATGACGGGCGACGACGGCTGGATCCGCACGCTGCTGGAATAGGCAGAAAACGAACGCATGCACCTGATGACCTTCATCGCCATCGCCAAGCCGACCGTGCTGGAGCGCTGGCTGGTGCTCTTCACGCAGTGGGTCTTCTACCTCGGCTTTTTCGTGCTCTACCTCGTCTCGGCGGGCACCGCACACCGGCTGGTCGGCTACTTCGAGGAAGAGGCCGTGCTCAGCTACACGCTGTACCTGGCCGAGATCGATGCCGGGCGTTTGCCCAACGTGCCCGCGCCCGCGATCGCCAAGGCCTACTGGATGCTCGCCGACGACGCCACGCTGCGTGACGTGCTGCTCGTGGTGCGCGCCGACGAAGCCCACCACCGCGACATCAACCACGGCCGCGCCAGCGAGCTAGCCGGCCAGCCGCAGGGCGGCCTGCCCGCGGCCGCCTACCCGGCCCACGCCGAACCGGGCCGCGGGCCGACGTGACCGCTTCGCAGTGGTTTCTGCTCATCGGGGCACTGCTGCTCTCGATGGGCTTGAGTGCGTCGCTTCTCAAACGCTCGCCATTCACGTCGGCCATCGTCTACCTGGCAGTGGGCATGATCGTCGGCCCGACCGTGCTCCACCTCTTTCACTTCAACCCGCTCAAGGAAGCGAAACTGATGGAGGTGCTGACCGAAGTGGCGGTGCTGATCTCCTTGTTCTCGGCCGGCGTCAAGATGCCGGTGCCGTTCACGCTGGCGCGCTGGCGCACGCCCATCCTGCTGGCGACAGCCTCGATGGCCATCACCGTCGCCGCGGTGGCGGCCTTTGCCCATTACGTGCTCGGTCTGCCCATCGGGGCGGGCGTCTTGCTGGGCGCGATCGTCGCCCCCACCGACCCGGTGCTGGCCACCGACGTGCAAGTCCGCCATCCTGGCGACCGCGACCAGCTGCGCTTCAACCTGACCTGCGAAGCGGGCATGAACGACGGCAGCGCGTTTCCCTTCGTCGTCCTCGGTCTGGGCTTGCTGGGGCTGCACGACCTGGGTGACTTCGGCTTGCGCTGGGTGCTTGTGGACGTGCTCTGGGCGACCGCTGCCGGCATCGCGATCGGCGTCGCCGCCGGGGTCGGATTGGCGCGCCTGAGCGCCAAGCTGCGCCAGGCGCCCTACGAGCACGATCTGATGGACGACTTTCTGGGCCTGGGCCTGATCGGGGTCGTCTATGGCGTCGCGGTTGCGGTTGACGCCTGGGGTTTTCTGGCCGTGTTCTTCGCCGCGGTGGCGCTGCGCCAGACCGAGCTGCAGCAGTCGAAGGCGGCGCAGCGGCTGGAGCAGCTGACGCCGCCCGAGGCGAGTGCGCTGGCGCCGCCGGCCCTGCAGCCACGGCCCGAAAACTTGGTCAGCATCGGCTCGCTGGTGTTCAAGGAGCACCTGGAAAGGCTTTCGGAAGTGGTGCTGGTCCTGCTCGTGGGCGGTTCGCTGTTCCTCAGTTCCTGGAGCTGGGACGCGGTGGCGCTGGCGCTGTTCCTGTTCGTTGTCGCGCGCCCGCTGAGCGTCTTCGCCGCGCTGCTGGGGGGCCGCACGCCGCTGCGCACCAAGAGCATGACGGGCTGGTTCGGCGTGCGCGGCATCGGCTCGCTCTACTACCTGATGGTCGCCATCGGCCACGGCCTGCCCGCGCCGCTGGCCTTGAAGTTGACGCAGATGACGCTGATCGTCGTGACGCTGTCGATCCTGCTGCACGGCACCAGCGTCAAACCGCTGATGGGTCGGTTCTGGCGCCGTGCCTGATGTCGTGCGCTGCGGCGCCGCACAGCGCGGCGCCTGTGGGACAGCGCCTACGAACAGGCGGCCCCGCGGCCGCTTGCCGGTGACCGCGCGATCGCCGATGCTGAGGTCTTCGCACACCCTCGGCCAGCTGCCACGCGCATTCGGCCACTCAACCGCCTGGAGGCAAATCGTGCTCTACACCATCGCCATCGTCCTTCTCCTGCTCTGGCTGCTGGGCTTGGTCACATCGTTCACCGCGGGCGGACTGCTGCACCTGCTGATCGTCGTCGCCGTCGTCGTTGTGCTCTATCAGGTCATCACCGGCCGCCGCGTCGGCTAGCGCTGATCGCTCGGCAGCGACCTGATCGTCGCTGTAGCTGCCTGCTCGCAGCTTCTGAAACCCAACGCACCTGGAGGCCTCTTGAACATCCAACTCGGTTTGACACCGCTCATCTCGCTGCTCGCCGGCATCCTCATCCTGGTCATGCCCCGGCTGCTGAACTACATCGTCGCCATCTACCTGATCGTGATCGGCCTCGTCGGCCTGTTCGGCATGGGCTCGATGCGCTTGTAGTAGCCCCAGGTGGAGGCAAATGGGCATGACCCGATAGAGGGCCGGGACACGCCGGCCCACATCCGACCCGCCTACCGCCCTGGCTGGGCGCTCGCCGGTGTCGTCTTCGCGGCGCTGGCGGCGGGCGAGCGGGCGTTGCCTGGCCGAGTTGGCGCGCGCGGCCTGGCCTTGGCGGGCGAAGTCACGGAGCAGCGGTGCGCCTGAGCGTGCACCAAACGCTGGGCTGAGATCAGGCGATTGCCTGACCCGCGACCCCAAGGTCGACCGCGTCGGCGCTGAAGACCCGTGCTTCGTGCCACAAGGCACGCTGGCGGCCAGAACCGGACTTAAGACAACTGCGAAAAACGACGAATGAGGCTCAACCAGGAGTCTTGTCGTGCGGAAAGTCATTCTCGGCTTCATCGCAGCGGTGCTGACCTCGTCGGCTTGCCTCGCCGCTGATCTGACCGCAACCGAAAAGCGCTGGTTGAAGGGCTTGTGGCCCGTCGTCGAATTCGCCTGGCAGAGCCAGCTGCCGCTGGACATCGTCGTCCAGCCCCAGCCGACGCCAGGGGCCGCGCCGCTGGCGTTGGCGTTCGTCGGCGGCCGCTGCAAGCTGGTGCTCTCCATGCGCGGCCACAGGCGGGCCCAGGACACGCTCGACGCCATCGCGCCGGACCTCGTCGACGCCACGCTCGAACTGATGGGCGCGCATGAACTGGGTCATTGCCGGCGCTACCTCGATGGCGCCTGGTACCAGCTGCCCGCAGGCTTTAGCGCCAGCGTGCCAGCCGACCTGAGCACTGCGATGCGTGCCGCCTATGCAGGCATGAAGGCCGCGCGGCGCGAAGAAGGCTACGGTGACCTCGTCGGTCTGGCCTGGATACAGCAGCGCCATCCGCAGCATTACGCCAGATTGCACGCCTGGCTCGTGGCCGAGCGGTCGGCGGAGCTGGTTCACGGCAGCCACCACGACACCTTGCTGTGGGTGCGGCTGGCGCAGCACGGTGCCGATCTGGCGCACGCGTCGATATTCGCCCGGGCCGGCGACTTGTGGGCGGCCGGGGTCGCAGTCGACGAATGATCGCCGCTGCTGGCTCGGTGCTGTAAGCCGGCTCCTACAGCAAGTCCGCGCCTCGCCCGATGGCCGGCGGCCCCGCCCTTGGGCACCATCAATGCCATCGAGAGCCCACATCCCGTGGACCGCAGAGAAGGCAGGATCATGCGCAACGACCCGGACTGTTTCGACGAGTCGACCCCTTTCTCGCTGGCGGCCGAGCCCAGCGAACGCGAGTGGCCAGCGGACTCCGCCGCCGAGTTCTACGACGTCATCGGTTACGAGACCGCAGACCTCTGGTTGCGCGACCCGCTGTGGCACGAAGCGCTGCCCGACTTTCCGAACCCGCGCGACCTGCATTGAGCGCAGGCCGCAGCCGCGCTCAGCGCCGCTGCGGCGCATGGCCTTGAACAGAACCAGGAGACCGACATGAACAGCCGACGCAGTCGACCATTGGCACTGATCTGGGCCGGCTCCCTGCTGAGCGCCGGGCTGGCTTTCAGCTCCGCGCTGGCGGCCGACAAGCCGGACCCGGCCGCGGCCGCGGCCGCGGCGCGCTACGAGCAAGAGCGCGCCCTGTGCACCAGCGGGCGATCGAACCAGGACCGCGCCACCTGCCTGCGCGAGGCGGGGGCAGCGCTGGCCGAGGCCAGGAAACATCAACTGGATGGCGACGCGGCGCAGTATGCAATCAATGAGCGCAAACGCTGCCAGCGCTTGCCCGATGACGACCGCAAGGCCTGCCTGGCGCGAATGCAGGGCCAGGGAACGACCAGCGGCAGTGTCGCCAGTGGCGGCATCTACCGCGAGCTGGTGACGCGCGAAGTCGTCGCGCCGAGCGCTGCGGCGCCCGCCAGCGCGCCCAAGGCCGCTGCGCAACGCTAGCCACCCAGGAGAACCTGGGATGCAGTGGACAGGTCTGCAGCAGCGGACAGGAAGATCAAACGCCCATCCACTTTGCAAGTGACAGCCATGAATCATCCGCTGCGGCCACCGATCAGGGCGAGCACAGCAAGCCTGCGTGCTGGCGTTCGACCCGCCGGCGTCGACGCCTGGCTACCGATTGGCGAGCGCCCGTCGAGCAGCCAGCCACCCGAGTGGGCTGTGCTGGTTTCACTGGCGGCACTGGCACTGCTGACGGCCTGTTCATCGACACCGCCGCGCAACCTGGCGGACGGCGACGACCCGGCCGCCGCACGCCACAGCGCCCACCAGCACGGCACCGTGAGCCGCATCGACGTGGTGGCCATCGCCTCACGCTCGCCCGCCAGCGGCGCCGTGCTCAGTGAGGTGATCGGCACCGTGATCGGCACCCAGGTCGGCCGCGGCATCGGCCGCTTCGCCGCAAGCGGCCCGGGCGCGGCGCGTGGCGCGCTGATCGGCAGCCGGGCCGAATCACTCAGCAAGGCCGACAACGAGGTCTTCCGCGTCAGCGTTCGGCTGGACAACGGCCGCAGCGCGCAGTTCGACTGCGAGCGCATCGACGACCTGCGCGTCGGTGACCGCATCAAGGTCGAAGAAGGCCAATTGCATCGGGTCTGAAACCCGCCGTCACCCGCGTTCTTGCGCAGCCAACCAACCCCGTCCACCAGGAGATCGCACCATGTTCTCACTTCGAACACTCGCCGCACTCGCCGCAGCCGCACTGGCCACGGCTTGCGCAAGCCCAGGCGCCTACACCAGCGCAGCATCGCCGACCGCTGCTGTCGACCCGCATGCCGGCCATCGGCCCGCGGCCGGCAGTGCCACGTCAATGTCGGCGATGGAGCCGCGCATGAAGGCCATGCACGAGATGCACACGAAGATGAAGAACGCCCGCACGCCCGAGGAGCGCAGCGCACTGATGGCCGACCACATGCTGGCCATGCAGGGCGGCATGAGCATGATGAAGAGCATGCACGACAAGGGCGGCATGATGGCCATGGCCGACCCCAACGCCACACCCGCCGAGAAGGCCAAGCACCAGCAGGCGATGGCGCAGCACATGGCCATGATGAAGATGATGATGGACATGATGGGCGAGCGCATGCCGCCGTCGGCGCCACCCCAATGAGTGCGCAGGGACGGGTTCTGGCAAGCGGCGCGCCGTCGCTGATGGCCGCGCTTGAAATCGTCTAGGCAGCCAGCCATGTCACCCGGCACTGGCCATCGCACCCCACGGAACGACGCGCCAGCGCGCCCGCTCTGGCGGCTTCGCTGGCCACTGGTGGCGGCGGGCGCCGTGCTGGCCGGCCTGGCTGCCGGCGAGGGCCTCGGCTGGCCTTTCCTGGCCGCGCCGCTGCAAAGCCTGTTGTCCGAGCGGCTGCAGCGCCAGGTCAGTTTCGACCCTGCCGACGCCACGCCAGCGGCGCTGCCGGTGCCACCGGTGCCACCAGAGGGCTTCCGGGTTCGTTTCCTCGGCGGCGTGCGCCTGCAGGCGCCGCAGCTGGCAGTGGCTGCGCCGGACTGGAGCCGGGCCCCGCACCTGCTGCGAGCGCAGGCGGTCACGCTCGAGTTGCGCTACGTCGACCTGTGGCGTGCCGCGCGCGGGCAGCCGCTGCGCATCGAACGCCTGCACGCCGCCACGCTCGATGGCCAGCTCGAACGCCTGGCCGACGGTCGCGTCTCGTGGCAGTTCGGGCCGCCGCCGGCAGCCCCCACGTCGGCCACAGCGCCACGGCCCTGGCCTTCCTTCGGCGACCTGCAAGTCGTCGGCGGCAGCCTGCACTACCGCGACGCCCTGCTCGACACCGACGTGCAAGTGCGCTTGTCGCTGGTCGACGCCACCGCGCTGCCGGCGC
>JAUYAJ010000574.1 GCA_030693565.1 Rubrivivax sp. | reverse complement strand
TGCTCGACAGCAGCTCCAGCACCCGGGGGTCGAGCACTTCCCAGGGTCGGATCTGCTGCTCGATCATGTTGAAGCGGGCCAGTTCGGTGTTCATCGTTTATACCTGTGCGGGTATATGGGGCGGGTTGACCCCAATTCTAGGCCGGGACCTTGGTGCCGGCCTGAGCGCGCGCAAAGCGCCGCTTCGTCCAGGCCGCCAGGTCGTCGAGGTAGCAGTAGATGACCGGCACCACCACCAGGGTCAGCAGCGACGAGGTGATGACGCCACCGATCACCGCCTGCCCCATCGGCGCGCGCTGCTCCGAGCCTTCGCTGAGGGCGAAGGCCAGCGGGATCATGCCGAAGACCATTGCCAACGTCGTCATCAGGATCGGCCGCAGCCGCACCTCGGCAGCGTGCAGCAGCGCGGCGGTGCGTTCCATGCCGTCCTCGCGCGAGCGGATCGCAAAGTCGATCAGCAAGATGGCGTTCTTGGTCACCAGCCCCATCAGCATGACAACACCGATGATGCTGAACATGTTCAGTGTCGAGCCGAACATCAGCAGCATGAGGACGACACCGATCAGCGTCAGCGGCAGCGAACTCATCAAGGCCAGCGGCTGCAGAAAGCTCTTGAACTGGCTGGCCAGGATCATGTAGATGAAGACCACCGCCAGCGCCAGCGCGCCGACGGCGTAGGTGAAGGACTCCTGCATGTTCTTGGTCGAGCCGCCGAAGGCGTAGCGGTAGCCCGGCGGCCAGGCGATGGCGTCGAGCACCTTGCGGATGTCGGTGGAGACGTCGCCGGCGCTGCGGCCCAGGGCGTTGGCGTCGAAGTTGACCTCGCGGTTGAGGTCGCGGCGGTTGATCTGGTTCGGTCCGGTCGATGGCAGCACGTCGGCCACCTGCGACAGGCGCACGATGCGCGGGCTGCCGTCGGCGGCATTGGCCACGCCCAGCGGCAGCTTGCGCAGGTCGGCGGCCGAGCCGCGGGCGTCGGGCGCCAGCCTCACCTTGACGTCGTAGGTCTCGCCGTCGCCGGCGCGCCAGTTGCCCACCGTCTGCCCGGCCACCAGCGTGCGCAAGGTGGTGGCGACGGCGTTGACGTTGAGGCCGAGGTCGGCGGCGGCGTCGCGCCGCATCTCGACCGCCAGCGTCGGCTTGTTGGGCTTGAGCGTGCTGTCCAGGTCGACCAGACCGGGGATGCGACGCAACTCGCCGGTGATGGTCTGCGACAGCCGTTCGAGTTCACCGAGGTCCGATCCCTGGACCGAGAACTGCAGGCTCTTGCCGCCGCCCAGGTCGGTGACGCCGATGTTGGTGACGGTGATGCCGGGAATGCGGGCCAGGCGTTCGCGCAGCGGCACCGCCATCTCGTTGGCGCTGCGCTGGCGGTCCTTGCGGTCGACCAGCCGCACGTAGACGGTGCCGTAGATCTTGCCCTGGGCCAGCCCGCTGTTGATGGTGGCCACGGTGTAGCGCACCTCGGGCAGCTCGCGCAGCGCGGCGTCGACCTGGCGGGCGCGTGCCTCGGTCACCTCCAGCGACGAGCCGACCGGGGTGTAGAAGTTGACCTGGGTCTCGGAGAAGTCGGCCTTGGGCACGAACTCGGCGCCCAGGATGGGAATGATGAAGAAGCTGCCGACGAAGGTGGCCAGCGCCACCGCCAGCGTCTTGAGTTTGTGCTGCAGCGACCACGCCAGGATCGCCTGGTAGCCGTCCGACAGCCACTGGGTGAAGCGCTCGAAGACCGCGGTGACGCGGCCGATCGTGCGGTCGTACAGCGTCACCGGCGGACCGTGGTGCACGCCGTGCGCTTGCGGGTCTTCCCAGATGCTCGACAGCATGGGGTCGAGCGTGAAGCTGACGAACATCGAGATCAGCACCGCGGCGACGATGGTGATGCCGAACTCGTGGAAGAACTTGCCGACGATGCCGCCCATGAAGCCGATCGGCAGGAAGACGGCGACGATGGACAGCGTGGTGGCCAGCACCGCCAACCCGATCTCGTTCGTGCCTTCGAGGGCGGCGTCGTGCGCGCTCTTGCCCATGCGCACATGGCGCACGATGTTCTCGCGCACGACGATGGCGTCGTCGATCAGCAGCCCCACGCACAGGCTCAGCGCCATTAGCGTGATGGTGTTGATGGTGAAGCCGAACACGTACATGAAGAGAAAAGTGCCGATGAGCGCGATCGGCAGCGTCAAGCCGGTGATCACCGTCGAGCGCCAGGAATTGAGGAACAGGAAGACGATGCCGATGGTCAGCAGCGCGCCTTCGAGCAGTGTCGTGCGCACGTTGTTGACGGAGACGCGGATGGCACGCGAGCTGTCGCGGTTGACCTCGGTGCGAACGCCGGGCGGCAACAGGTTCTGCGCCCCGGCCAGCGCGCGCTGCAAGCCGTCGACGACGGCGATGGTGTTCTCGCCCTGGCTCTTCTGCACGCTCAGCAGCACGGTGCGCTGGCCGTTGTACAGCGCCAGGCTCTCGGCTTCCTGCGGGCCGTCGACGATCTCGGCCAGCTGGCCCAGGCGGATGATGGCGGCGCCGCGGCGGGCAACGACGATGTCTGCGAACTCGGCCGGGGTCTTGAGCCGGGCGTTGATCTGCACCACGCGTTCGCGCTCGAGCGTGCGGATTGCGCCCACGGGCAGTTCCTGGTTCTCGCTGCGCAGCGCGGCCACCACCTGCTCGGTGCCCACGCCCAGCGACTCCATTGCCGCCGGCCGCAGATAGACGTTGATCTCGCGCTTGACACCGCCGATGACGCTGACGGCGCCGACGCCGCGCACGTTCTCAAGCCGCTTTTGCAACACCTGGGTGGCGAAGGTGGTCAGCTCCTGCGGGCTCTTTGCTCCGGCATCGGCAAGCAGCGCGACGTTGAAGACCGGCTGGCTGGCGGGGTCGAAGCGCGAGATGCGCGGCTCCTTGACTTCGGTGCGCAGCTGCGGGCGGATCAAGGCCACCTTCTCGCGCACGTCTTCGGCGGCCTTGCGGCCGTCGATGTCGAGGTTGAACTCGACCACCACCACGGCGCTGCCCTCATAGGAGCGCGAAAACATGGTGCTGATGCCGGCCACGGTGTTTACGGCTTCCTCGATCTTCTTTGTCACCTCGCTCTCGACGATTTCAGGCGAGGCGCCGGGGTATTCCATCTGCACCACGACGGTGGGGAAGTCGATGTTCGGGAACTGGTCGATCGACAGCCGCTGGTAGCTGAAGAGGCCGAGCACGACGATGGCCAGCATGACCATCGTCGCCATCACCGGGTTCTGGATCGAGACGCGGGTGAACCACATGGGTCGGTGCTCCCGCTCAGCGCGCGGCTGAAGCCGGCGCCGGCGGCACCAACGGCGCGCTGCCGGCCAGGCGCAGCGGCGTGCCGTCGCGCAGCAAGCCGACGCTGCCGAGCAGCACGCGGTCGCCCTCGGCCAGACCGGCACTGATCTCGACGCCGCTTTGCAGCCGGCCGGCGACGGGGAATTCGCCGCGCAGCCCCGGCGTCACCGGGCGGGCGCCGG
>JAUYAJ010000571.1 GCA_030693565.1 Rubrivivax sp. | reverse complement strand
TCCAAGGTGCCTGCGCCGATCCCAACCTCCCGCGCAACCAATTCGATCGCTGCGCTCTCCGGCGGCAGCATCCGCGCCACCGCTCTGTCTTTGAATGTCTGTCCGTATCGAGCCAAGTCCGTCCTTCATCGCCGCCCCCTGAGTTGGTCTATGGAGGCGACAACTATTCTGACGCGGGGGGCCCGACAGCCAAAGCGCGGGCCGCCGCCGCGCAAGCCGCGCTGCTGGGCAGCCCGGCCGGATCGGTGACAACCTGGCCCGACGTCCCACCCGGCTCAGCGTGGAGCAAACCCAACAGCGTGCGCCGCGGCCGCGTGCAGAAGACCTTGTGGCCGCCCGCGCCGGGCAGCAGGAAACTGGCCGAGCGCTTTGGCGCGGCACTGCTGTGCGTGCGTTACCGGCACGACCCCGCGGGCCTGCGCCGCTTCACGACGGTGGAACTGGTGGTCGACATCGCACCGACACCGCGCGCTCGCAAGCGTATTGAAGACCATTGGCTGTTTCCGCTGGCGGTGGGAAAACCCGAGCGCGAGTTGCGCGCCACGCTGAAGCGCCAAGGCGCAAAATGGGTCGCAAATGACGGCTTCCTATACGTCCCCGGCGACGTCGTTCGGCGGCTCGGCCTGGAAGATCGGATCTGCATTGACCGCAAGCCCAAGACCCCGCGCCACCTTCGCCCACCCAACGACATGCCCAGCCATGGCCACATATAACCAGCCGCGGGGACTTGGTGGGGTTGAGATAGCACGTTAGGCGTCGAATTCCATCCTTGACCCTTGCTCAACCACCTGAAATGCACAGTACTGTCCCTAAGTGGTTCACTCCCCAGGGCATCGATTTGGCGCTCTACCCAATTGATGGCATCCTACGCCACGCGCTCTCATCCAAAGACGAAGATTTTCGGTCCGCCTGCTCAATACTGAAAACGATGTGCAGCGTGGGCAGAGTTGACGCGGGAGTGTTCCTCCTTGGATTACAGAAACATTATCCCGAGAACTATGAACGCTTGACCATCATTGCAGATGCCCTTGAGTGGTTCCACTGCCCTGCAACGGTCCTGGCCTTCGCGAGCGAACTTCGCAGGGTCCAGGGATCAAGCTTGACTCGGCGGTACTTGCGTCGAGTCATTGACGCGCTCAAGCAACTTCCGCCTGATCTCACTGACGAAGCGATTCGAGGTCTTTCTTCAGATCCATTGGTTGGCGCACGATTTCGCAAGCACCTCAAGGAGTTGACCAATGGCTCTGACTGGTAGTGTCCTACGGTCGACGCCTAACCCCTCGCTCAAGCGGAGCGCCAACGGCAGGCCACCAGGCCCGGTCCGGTGGTACTCCGTCCATTTTCACCGGCCCGGGCCGGGCGGCCTGCCGTTGTCGCCCGCTTAGCTCGAACGTTAGGCCTCACATGGCGACCGCCCCGCTGATCGTTGCACCGCTGAATACAGAAGACGCATTCGCTGCTCGCCAGTTGCTTGTCGCCGGGCTCATCGAACGTTGGGGCACGTACGATGCAACTCTCAATCCAGACAAATTGAAGGCTTCCCTGGCAGCTACACCGACTCAGTTGTGTTGGTGGCCAAGGAAGCTGGCGAGGTGGTAGGAGCTGGTACGCTCAGGCCAACTGACAAAGGTCCAGTGGAAGTCGTCCGCATGTCGGTGGCTGCCGCAAGACGTCGCGCCGGCGTTGGCAGCCTGATCTTGAGTAACCTTCTGCGCACTGCGCGAGAACAGGGAGTTCACGAGGTGATCCTTGAAACAACCTCTTCGTGGTCATCAGCCGTCAAGTTCTACACGCGGCACGGCTTCGTCAAAACTCACGAGCAAGATGGCAACTCTTACTTCTGCCTCAAACTGAGTGAGGCCTAACCCCTCGCTCAAGCGGAGCGCCAACGGCAGGCCACCAGGCCCGGCCACAGGGTACGGTGTACATTCTCCTGTGGCCGGGCCTGGCGTCCTGCCGTTGTCGCCCGCTTAGCTCAAACGTTAGGCTGCATGAGAACCTACGCGTCCTTCTTCCAGTGGCATGACCGACAACGAGCAGAACTCGGTGTCGTGGAAGAACTCATCAAGGCTC
>JAUYAJ010000559.1 GCA_030693565.1 Rubrivivax sp. | reverse complement strand
GGCGTCCGGGCCGCTGGCGCAGGCCGAACTCAGCAGGCCCGCCAGCAGTGACACCACCGTCCATCGACTCATGCGCCATCATGCGCCGACGAGGCGCCCCATGGAAAGCCCGGCGCCATCAATGCGCCTGGTCCCAGTTGCTGCCGACGCCGACTTCGGCCAGCAGCGGCACCTTGAGCTCGGCAACGCCGGCCATCAGGCGCGGGATCGCCTCGCGCGCCCAGTCGAGCTCGGCTTCGGGCACTTCGAGCACCAGTTCGTCGTGCACCTGCATCACCATGCGGCTGGCGCGCTGCTCGGCGTCGAGCGCGCCCTGCACGGCGATCATCGCCAGCTTGATGAGGTCGGCCGCCGTGCCTTGCATCGGCGCATTGATGGCCTGGCGCTCGGCGCCGGCGCGGCGCGGGCCGTTGCCGCCGTTGATCTCGGGCAGCCACAGGCGGCGCCCGAACACCGTCTCGACATAACCGAGTTCCTTGGCGCGCAGCTTGGTTTCGTCCATGTAGCGGCGCACGCCGGCAAAGCGCACGAAGTAGCGCTCGATGTAGTCCTTGGCCGCCTTCAGTTCGATGCCCAGGTTGCCGGCCAGCCCGAACGCGCCCATGCCGTAGATGAGGCCGAAGTTGATCACCTTGGCATAGCGGCGCTGCTCGCTGGAGACAGCGTCCACCGGCACCCCGAAGACTTCGCTGGCAGTGGCGCGGTGCACGTCGATGCCTTGGGCGAAGGCGCGCAGCAAGCCTTCGTCGCCACTGATGTGGGCCATGATGCGCAGCTCGATCTGCGAATAGTCGGCGCTGACGATCAAGTGGCCGGGCGGGGCAATGAAAGCCTCGCGCACGCGCCGGCCTTCGGGCGTGCGGATGGGGATGTTCTGCAGGTTGGGGTCGTTGCTGGCGAGTCGCCCAGTCACCGCCACCGCCTGTGCGTAGTTGGTGTGCACGCGGCCGGTGGCCGGGTTCACCATCAGCGGCAGCTTGTCGGTGTAGGTGCTCTTGAGCTTGGCCAGGCTGCGGTGGTCGAGGATGCGCGCCGGCAGCGGGTAGTCGGCGGCCAACTCCTGCAACACCTCCTCGTCGGTGCTGGGGGCGCCGCTGGCGGTCTTCTTCTTCACCGGCAGGCCGAGCTTGCCGAACAGGATCTCGCCAATCTGCTTCGGGCTGCCCAGGTTGAAGGGCTGGCCGGCGATCGCATAGACCTCTTGCTCCAGCGCCACCATGCGCTCGCCCAGTTCCTGGCTTTGGCGCACCAGCACGGCGGCGTCGATCAGCACGCCGGTGCGCTCGATGCGGCCGAGCAGCTGCGCCACCGGCAGCTCGATGCGCTCGTAGACATCGCGCAGCCTGGCGTCTGCCTCGAGCTGCGGCCACAGCACCTGGTGCACATGCAGCGTCATCTCGCTGTCTTCGCCCGAGTACTCGGCGGCGCGGCCGACCTCGACCTGGGCAAAGGGGATCTGGTTGACGCCTTTGCCGCACATGTCCTCGTAGCTCAGCCCGCTGCGGCCCAGGTGGCGCTCGGCCAGGCTTTGCAGCCCATGCGGCTTGTGGGCTTCGAGTACATAGCTTTGCAGCATGGTGTCGTGGCGGTAGCCGCGCACGGCAATGCCGTGGTTGGCAAACACATGAAGGTCGTATTTGATGTTCTGCCCGAGCTTGGCCCGGCCGGCGTCCTCCAGCCAGGGGCGCAGCCGCGCCAGCACCGCGTCCAGCGGCAGCTGGTCGGGCGCGTCGGCGTAGTTGTGGGCCAGCGGCACATAGGCGGCGCGCCCGGGCTCGACGGCGAAGGACAAGCCGACGATGCGCGCGCGCATGCCGTCGAGCGAATCGGTTTCGGTGTCCAGCGCCACCAGCTCGGCAGCCTGCAAGCGCGCCAGCCAGTCGTCCAGCTGTGCCCATTCGGTGATGGTTTGATAGTCGCGCGCCAGCTCGCTGGCGGCGGCGGCGGCCGGCACTGGCGCCGCCGCGGCCTGCGCCGGCTCGTCGCCCTGCCCCTGCTCAAGCTCCTTGCCCCAGGTCTTGAAACCGAACTGGCGGTAGAACTGCAGCAGCCCGTCGTTGTCGACTGGCCGCAGCGACAGCGCGTCCAATGCCGGCCAGCCGGGCAATGCGTCGCTCAGGTCGCAGTCGGTCACCACGGTGACCAGCCGGCGCGCCTGCGGCAACCAGTCCAGCGCCTGGCGCAGGTTGTCGCCGGTCGCGCCCTTGATCTGCTCGGCAGCGGCGATCACGCCGTCGAGTGAGTCATGCTCGGCCAGCCACTTGACGGCGGTCTTCGGGCCGACCTTGGCCACGCCGGGGACGTTGTCGACGGTGTCCCCCACCAGCGACAGGTAGTCGACGATGCGCGCCGGCGGCACGCCGAATTTTTCCAGCACGCCGGCTTCGTCGAGGCGCTCGTTGCTCATGGTGTTGATCAGCGTCACCTGCGGCGTGACGAGTTGCGCCAGGTCTTTGTCGCCGGTGGAGATGACGACGTTCAGGCCCGCTGCTGAGGCCACCCGCGCCAGCGTGCCGATGGCGTCGTCGGCCTCGATGCCGGGCACTTCCAGCACCGGCCAGCCGAGCAGGCGCACGACTTCGTGGATGGGGGCGATCTGCTGCACCAGCAGGTCGGGCATCGGCGCCCGGTTGGCCTTGTAGTCGGCAAACCAGTCGTCGCGGAAGGTCGGGCCTTTGGCGTCGAACACGCAAGCCGCCTGCGCGGCCGGGATCTGCTCGCGCAGCCGCTTCATCATCGCCACCATGCCGTGGATGGCGCCGGTGGGCAGGCCATCCGGCGAGCGCAGGTCGGGCATCGCGTGGTAGGCGCGGTAGAGGTAGCTGGAGCCGTCCACCAGCAGCAAGGTCTTTTCACTCATGCGCCGATTGTGGCGCGCTCGCCGGCAGGCGTGGCTGCGTAGAATCGGCCGCCATGATGAATCGCCTTGCTGCCTTGCTGCTGCTGACGGGGCTGGCCGCCGGCACCGCCCAGGCCCAGCGCACCACCCCCGAACCCGCGGTCGAACGCCGCGTGCTCGAAGACGACGGCGTGCGCATCGAGGAGTTGCGCGTGCGCGGCCTCAACCAGCGCATCAGCGTGCAGAGCAAGACCGCCGGCGTGCGCGGCTACCAGATCATCACCGGCGACGACGGCCGCGACCCGTCGCAGGACCGGCGCGGCGCTGGCCAGCGGGTCTGGCAGCTGCTGTCGTTCTGACCGCGCGATGGCGGTCTACACCGAAGTCGGCTTCGACGCCGCCGATGCCTTGTTCAAGCAGCTCGGCCTGGGCACGCTGACCGAGTTGCGCGGCATCCGCTCGGGCATCGAGAACACCAACTACTACGCCAGCACCGCGCGCGGCCAATGGGTGCTGACGCTGTTCGAGCGCCTGGACGCCGAGCAACTGCCTTATTACCTGCGGCTGATGCAGCACCTGGCCGAGCATGGCATTCCGGTGCCGGCGCCACAGGCCGGTGCCGACGGCGGCCTGCTCCACCACCTGGCCGGCAAACCGGCGGCGGTGGTGACGCGGCTGCCCGGCGGCCACCGGCTCGCGCCCGACGCGCCGCATTGCGGCCAGGTCGGCGCGATGCTGGCGCGCATGCACCTGGCCGGCGCCGACTTCGCGCTCGAGCAGCCGCACCCGCGCGGCGTCGACTGGTGGACCGCGACGGTGCCGGTGGTGCTGCCCCATGTCAGCGCCGAGCAGGCGCAGTTGCTGAGCGACGAGCTGGCCTTCCAGCAGCAACTGGCGGCGTCGCCGGCCGGCGCGGCGCTGCCGCGCGGGCCCATCCACGCCGACCTCTTCCGCGACAACGTGATGTTCGACGAGACCGCCGGCGAAGACCGGCTGTGCGGGGTCTTCGACTTCTATTTCGCCGGCACCGACAGCTGGCTGTTCGACATTGCCGTGTGCCTGAACGACTGGTGCGCCGACCCCGCCAGCGGCGTGCTCGTCGAGCAACGCGCCGCCGCCTTCATCGCCGCCTACCAGGCGCTGCGGCCGCTCAGCGCCACCGAGGTGCGGCTGCTGCCGGCGCTGCTCCGCGCTGCGGCGCTGCGCTTTTGGCTTTCACGGCTGTGGGACTGGCACTTGCCACGCGACGCCGCGCTGCTGCAACCCAAGGACCCTAGCCACTTCGAACGCGTGCTGCGCGAGCGCATCGCCCAGCCCTGGCACCCCACCCCATGACCCTACCCTCGCCCCGCCTGGCCTTGCAGCTCAAAGCCGTGCCTCCCGGCCGCGGCGCGCGCTGGGTCATCGACGCCTTCCGCATCTTCGGCCGCCGGCCGCTGGCGTTCACGACGCTGTTCATGCTTTTTCTCTTCGTCGCCCTGGTGTCTTCGCTGGTGCCGCTGATCGGCGGCGTGGCGCAGATGATGGCGCTGCCGCTGCTGTCGCTGGGCTTCATGATCGCCACCCAGTCGGCCTTGCTCGACGGCCCGGTGCATCCGGGCCAGTTCATCGAGCCTCTGCGCACCGACCCCAAGCGCCGGCGCGCACTGCTGGTGCTGTGCGCCGTCTACGGCGTGGCCGCGGTGGTCATCCTGCTGCTGTGCGATGTCGTCTCCGACGGCGCACTGGCGCGGCTGCAGACCATGATGGCGCGCGGCGACACCCCGCAGGCCGACTTCGACGCCTTGTTCGCCGAGCCTGGCCTCAGCGCCGCGGTGATCGTCGGCGTGCTGCTGGGCACGCTGCTGGCCGTGCCCTTCTGGCACGCGCCGGCGCTGGTGCACTGGGGTTCGCAGAGCGTGGGCCAGGCCTTGTTCTCGAGCACGTTGGCGCTGTGGCGCAGCAAAGGCGCTTTCCTGGTCTACGCGCTGACCTGGTTTGCCATCATCGTCGCCTTCGGCGTCGTCAGCGCGCTGCTGTTCGGCCTGCTCGGCATGCGCCAGCTGGCACCGGTGCTGGCCTTGCCGGCCGGGCTGATGTTCTCGACCGTCTTCTACATCTCGCTGCTGTTCACCTTCAGCGACAGCTTCGGTGGCCGCACGCCGACGCCGGCCGAGCCCGCGCCCGAGCGCGACGCCGTCTGAGAGGCTGTGAAGATATGAATCACGCCCGCGTAGGCCCCCAGAAAGGGCGCCATCAAGGCGCAAAGCGCAGACGGGTCCTGAGACCCGGCGAGCA
>JAUYAJ010000550.1 GCA_030693565.1 Rubrivivax sp. | reverse complement strand
GGCTCGGCCAGCAGGCCGCGCTTGCGCAGCAGCGGCGTCACCGTCGGCGCGCGGCCGCGGAAAGCGGCAAACGCGGCGCCGGGCTCCAGGCTGTTGCCGCTGCCGTAGAGGTAGCGCTGCACGCGCGCCGCCACCTGGGGGTCGAAGGGGCTGCCCGCTTCGGTGAAGGCGTCGTAGCCGTCGGCGTCGAGCACTTCGGCCCAGAGGTAGACGTAGTAGCCGGCGGCGTAGCTTGAGCCCGAAAACAAGTGCTGGAAGTGGACCAGCCGGTGGTTGAGCCCGACACCCGCGGGCAGGCCTTGTGCCTGCAGCAAGTCGGCCTCGAAGCGGCACAGGTCGGCCGGCGGCTCGGCGTCGGTCAGCGAATGCACCGTCAGGTCGGTGATCGCGCTGGCGGTGTAGCGCACCGTCTCGTAACCCTGGTTGAAGCGCCGCGCCGCCTTCAGCCGTGCCAGCAGTTCGGCCGGCAGCGGCTCGCCGGTCTGCCAGTGGCGCGCATGGCGCTGCAGCACCTCGGGCTCGGTGATCCAGTGCTCGAAGATCTGTGACGGCAGTTCGACGAAGTCGCGCAGCACCTGCGTGCCCGACAGACGGTCGAAAGTGACGTCGGACAGCAGCCCGTGCAGGCCATGGCCGAATTCGTGGAACAGCGTGCGCGCGTCGTCCATCGACAGCAGCGTCGGCGCCCCCGGCGCGCCTTTGGCGAAGTTGTTGTTGTTGAGGATGATCGGCAGCGCAAAGCCTTCGACGGCGCCGCCGGCGCTGTTGCGGCTTTGCCAGCGCAGCGAGCTCATCCAGGCGCCGCTGCGCTTGCTGGTGCGGGCGAAGTTGTCCTGCAGGAACAAGCCGACCGTGCGGCCGTCGGCGGCGCTGACTTCGTAAGCCTTGACGTCGGGGTGGTAGACCGGCAAGTCGGGCCGCGCCGTGAAGCGCAGGCCGAACAAGCGCGTCGCGCAGTCGAACGCCGCTTCGACCATGCGCTCAAGCTGGAAGTAGGGCTTGATCTCGGCGTCGTCGAGCGCGTAGCGTGCCACCCGCACTTTCTCGGCCCAGTAGCGCCAGTCCCAGTTTTCGATGGCGTGGTCGGCGCCGGCGCCGTCCATGGCTTCGCGCAGCGCCTGCGCCTCGCGCTGCGCGGCCACCAGGGCGCGCGGCCAGACTTCGTCGAGCAGCTTTTGCACCGCGCCGCGGGTGCCGGCCATGGTGTCGGTGAGTGCATAGTCGGCGTAGCAGGCGTGGCCGTGCAAGCGCGCCTGTTCGTTGCGCAGGCGCAGGATCTGGCGCGCGACCTCGCGGTTGTCGTGCTCGCCGGTGTGTTCACCGCGGCCGACCCAGGCGCGCCAGGCTTGTTCGCGCAGGTCGCGGCGCTGCGAGAAGGTCAGGAAAGGCACGACCAGCGAGCGCGACAGCGTGATCACCCAGCCGTCGTGGCCGCGGTCGGCGGCGGCCTGGCGGGCGGCGTCGCGCACAAAGCCGGGCAGTCCGGCCAGATCGGCTTCACCCGCCAGACGCAGCTCGTAGCTTGACTCGTCGTGCAACACGTTCTGCGCAAACGCCGTCGTCAGCGCTGCCAGTTCTTCCATCACCTGGGCGTAGCGGCGCTGCTCGGCAGCTGGCAGGCGGGCGCCAGCGCGCACGAAGTCCAGGTGCACACGCTCGAGCAGGCGCAGCGACTCGGCATCCAGCGCCAGCGCGGCGCGCTGCTCGTGCAGCACGTCGACGCGGGCGAACAGCGCGGCGTCCATGTAGACGGCACTGTGGTGGGCCGCCAGCGGCGCCGCCATCGTGCGCTGCACGGCCTGCAACTGGGCGTCGGTGTGCGAGGCGGTCAGGTTGTAGAAGACCGAGGCGATGCGCGCCAGCCGGCCGCCGCTGCGGTCGAAGGCGGCCAGCGTGTTGTCGAAGCTGGGCGCGGCGGCGCTGCGGGCAATCGCCTGCAATTCGTCGCGTTGCTCGCGCATCGCCGCCAGCAGCGCCGGCTCGAAGTGGCAGGCGCGCAGGCGTTCGAAAGGCGGCAGGCCGAAGGGCGCCGTCCAGGGCTGGAGCAAGGGGTTTTCGGTGTCCAAGACGGTCAGTCCTTCGTGGGTCGTCATGTCATGCTCACTGGCCGCGGCGGATCGCCGCTTCGTCATCTTCGCGGTAGCGGCGGTCGGCGCAGTCGCCGGCCCAGCCCTGGCGGTCGTCGGCCAGGGTGCGGCTGCGGTCGGCGAGCTTGGCGTTGCGGTCGTTCCAGTCGTTGGTCTTCTGGTCGAGCGCGGTGGCGCGGGCGTTGAACTTGGCGACCGCTTCGTTGACCGTTGCCATCAAGCTGCTGCGCTCGCCCTCCAGGGCCTCGCGGTCGGCCTGGAGCACCTTGCGCTCGGCATCGAGTTCGGCGCGCTCGCGGTCGGCCGCCGGGTCGCTGCGCTTGCCGTCGGCGAAGTCCTTGGCGCGCTGGGTCCAGGTGGCGGCGCGGGCCGAAAAGGCCTTCATGCGCGTGGCCAGGTTGTCGGCGCTGGCGCGGGCACTTTGCACGGCATCACGCTCGACGCGCACGCTGTCCTGCTCCAGGCCGATGGCGAGTTTCTCGGCGTCCATCGCGGTGCGCTGGCTGACGAGCTCGGCCTGGCGGCTGTTGATCGAGGTCTGCTGGGCGAAACAGGCGCGCAACTCGTCGCGCGTCAGCAGCTTGGTGTTGCTGCTGCCGCTGCCAAGCGAATTGGTTCGGGCTTCAGGCGCCTTGGCTGCGGGCGTTTGCGCCAGGGCGCTGCCGGCGGCCAGGCACAAGGCCATCATGCTGAGCTGGAGACGGGGTCGGGAAAACTGCATGTCCATCCTTGCGGGGGGCCGGTGAACTCCGGCGAGGCCGGCATCATGCCACCGGCGCCGCCGCGGCCTGTCAGAAGAAGGCTTGCAACCCGGTCTGCGCGCGCCCCAGGATCAGTGCGTGAACGTCGTGCGTGCCTTCGTAGGTGTTCACCGTTTCGAGGTTGATCATGTGGCGGATGACGTGGTATTCATCGTGAATGCCGTTGCCACCATGCATGTCGCGCGCCTGGCGCGCGATGTCCAGCGCCTTGCCGCAGCTGTTGCGCTTGATCAGCGAGATCATCTCCGGCGCTGCCCGGTCCTCGTCCATCAGCCGGCCCACGCGCAGCACGCTCTGCAGGCCGAGCGTGATCTCGGTCTGCATGTCGGCGAGCTTCTTCTGGATCAGCTGGTTGGCCGCCAGCGGGCGGCCGAACTGCTGGCGGTCGAGCGTGTACTGGCGCGCTGCATGCCAGCAGAACTCGGCCGCGCCCAGCGCGCCCCAGGCGATGCCGTAGCGCGCCTTGTTCAGGCAGCCGAACGGGCCTTTGAGGCCGCTGACGTTGGGCAGCAGGTTGGCTTCGGGGACGAAGACGTTGTCCATCACGATCTCGCCGGTGATGCTGGCGCGCAAGCTCATCTTGCCTTCGATCTTGGGCGCGCTCAGACCGGCCATGCCTTTGTCGAGGATGAAGCCGCGGATGCTTTCCTGGCCGCCGACGCCGCCATCGGGGTCGACCCGCTTGGCCCAGACGATGAAGACGTCGGCGATCGGCGAGTTGGTGATCCACATCTTGCTGCCTTTGAGCCGGTAGCCCTCGACGCCGTCGACGGTGGCCGGGCGCGCGCGCGTCAGCATGCCGGCCGGGTCGCTGCCGTGGTTGGGCTCGGTGAGGCCGAAGCAACCCACCCATTCGCCGCTGGCCAGCTTGGGCAGGTACTTCTGGCGCTGGGCTTCGCTGCCGTAGGCGTGGATGGGGTGCATCACCAGCGAGCTCTGCACGCTCAGCGCGCTGCGGTAGCCGGAGTCCACGCGCTCGACCTCGCGCGCCACCAGGCCGTAGCAGACGCTGTTGAGACCGGCGCAGCCGTAGCCGTCGATGGTGGTGCCCAGCAGCCCGAGCGCGCCCATCTCGCTCATGATCTCGCGGTCGAAGGTCTCGTGGCGCGCGGCCATCAGCACCCGCGTCTGCAGCCGCTCCTGGCAATAAGTGTGGGCGGCGTCGCGCACCGCGCGCTCGTCGTCGCTGAGCTGGCTGTCGAACTGGAAAGGGTCATCCCACTGGAATTTGGTTGCCATGTATAGCTCTCCGGATAATCCAGCGAGTGTAAGTTCGTCCGCCGAGCGGCGACTTTGCCCTGATCAACGAGGAGTCAAACGATGAATTCACAGTCCATCACCCTGGGTGGCGGCTGCTTCTGGTGCCTGGAGGCGGTGTACGAGCAAGTCGACGGCGTGCTGGCGGTCGAATCGGGCTATTGCAACGGCGATGTCGTCGACCCCAGCTATGCCCAGGTTTGCGACGGCGACAGCGGCCATGCCGAAGTGGTGCGCGTCGAGTTCGACGCCGAGCGCATCGGCTTGCGCGAGATCCTGCAGATCTTCTTCGCCATCCACGACCCGACGACGCCAGACCGCCAGGGCAACGACATCGGTCCGCAATACCGCTCGGGCATCTACTGGCACGAGGCCAGCCAGGAAGCGCTGGCGCTGGCGTTGCGGGCCGAGGTCGACACGATCTACCGCGGGCAGGTGGTGACCGAGGTGCTGGCTTGCGACAACTACTGGCGCGCCGAGGCCGAGCACCAGCACTACTACGCCCGGCACCCGAACCAGGGTTATTGCGCCGCCGTCATCGCCCCGAAGATGGCCAAGTTCCGGCATATCTTCAAGTCGCGCCTGCGCGCCGTCTGAGCGCCTGTGACGCCTGTAGCGCTGCGGTCAGAAGGGCGAGAAGCCGCTGGCCGGGCCGCTGTCGAGGAACAAGGCGTCCAGGCCGCGTCGCAGCAGCTGGCGCTGGCTGCGCTTGACCGGGCAGATGCCGGCCAGGGCGCCGAACACCGGCCCGCGCAGCAGCCACAGGTCGGTGGGTTCCTCGGCGCCGCGCACTTGCTGGCGCAGCCAGTCGCCGCTCGGCGGCGGCAACTTGGCCACCGCGTCCATGAAGTCGCGCTTGAGCTCGACGAAGGCTTGGCGGGCCGCCAGCCTGGCCATGCGGTCGTGCGGCAAGCCGACGCCGGGCAGAGCCGGCGAGCTGACGTAGTGGCGGGGGGTATTGGGCTGCATCATGCGTCCAGAGGGGTAAAGCCGGAGCGCGGAGCGCGGGTGGGAAAGTGGCGGTTCAGGTTGGCCAGTCGCTGGTCGGCCTCGAACTGGCTGTGCTGCAGGGCGACCAGGCGGTAGACCTCGACGCGCAGGTGCCAGAGCTCGCGCAGCGAGCGCGCCAGGGCGATGCGCTGGCGCAGGCCGTCGGCGTTGCCGACATCGGACAGGCAGTCGTCAAAGTCGACCCGAACCGCCGGCAAACGGTTCAGCGGCGGCGCCACGTCTTGCGGCGCCGGCGCCAGCAGCCAGAACATCAGGCGCTGCCAACTCGACACCGGCGCGTGGCGCAGTGACGGCGGGCAGACCTCGACGCGCAGGCTGCTCGGTGCCGACAGCGTGCTGCGGCGACCTCCGGGTGATGACTGACGCAATGACCACATGAACGTGATATCGGACACAGGCTGGATAACCTGAGCGATTGTTCAGGCGCTTGGCCTGTGGCATTGCGGCGAACAAGGCCTCGTTCGGCCTTCAGTTCAGTGCCGGCCGACCCGCTGGGCCGGCGCGGCGCTCAGGCGGCTGCGGCGCCGGCCAGCGACGCCAGCGCGCCGTAGATGGACTTGCGCTCGGCGGTGTAAGTCCACCAAGGCCGCGGCGGCGCGCCGCCCATGAAGTCGGTGGCGGCCAGGAAGGTATCGAGCACGCAGGGGTCCTGGCGCTTGCCGGTCTGCTGGCACAGACCGCGGTAGAGCTGGAAGGCGTCGCGGCCGACCAGTTGGCCGGGATGCTCGACGCCAAGCCCGCGCAGGTCGGCGGCCAGCGCGGGGCCGATGTTGGGCAACTGCTCGAGCTGCTCGCACTCGCCGGCATGGCGGGCCTTGCGCGGCTTGAGCGCACGCGGCGGTTCGAGACGGGACGCGGTTTTCATCGGCGGCTACATCAACATGGTGTTGCGGATCAGGCCGACGGCGATGCCTTCGAGTTCGAAGGCGATCTCGCCGTCGCGCCCGTCGGTGGGCACGACGATGGTCTGGAAGTCGGGGTTCTCGGGGATCAGCTCGATGCTGTTGCGGGTGCGCCGCAGGCGCTTGACGGTGACTTCGTCGCCGAGCCGGGCGACGACGATCTGGCCGTTCTTGGCTTCCTGGGTCTTTTGCACCGCGAGCAGGTCGCCGTCCATGATGCCGGCGTCGCGCATGCTCATGCCGCGCACCTTGAGCAGGTAGTCGGGCCGGCGCGGAAACAAGCTCGCTTCGAGCACATAGGTCTGGTCGACATGCTCTTGGGCCAGGATCGGGCTGCCGGCGGCAACGCGGCCGACCAGCGGCAGCGTCAGCTGCGCCAGCCCGGGCAAGGGCAGGCTGTACTGCTTGCTGCGCTGGGCGTTGAGGGCGCGCAATGTGTCAGACTGCAGCCGGATGCCGCGCGAGGTGCCGCCGATCAGTTCGATGACGCCTTTGCGCGCCAGCGCCTGCAGGTGGTCCTCGGCCGCATTGGCCGAGCGAAAGCCCAGTTCGGCGGCGATCTCGGCGCGCGTCGGCGGCGCGCCGGTGCGCTCGATGGCGCTTTGCACCAGATCCAGGATCTGTTGCTGGCGGGCGGTGAGCTTGGGGCCTTCATCCATGCGGGGGTCTCCTGGCAGGGCAGCTGGTCATGCAACCAGGCTGGCGATGTGTCCAGCCACTGTATTTTCATCCAGAGAAGCCAAAAATGCAAAGCCAAGCCGAAACCGTCGTGATCCTGGGCACTGGCGGCACCATCGCCGGCAGCGCGGCCAGCGTGGCCGACAACGTCGGTTACCGCGCCGCGCAGCTCGGTGTCGACGCATTGGTGGCCGCGGTGCCGCCGCTGGCCGCGCTGGCGCTGGAATGCGAACAGCTCGCCCAGCTCGACAGCAAGGACATGGATTTCGACACCTGGCAGCGGCTGGCGCAGCGCGCGGCTCACCATCTGGCGCGCGACGACGTCGCCGGCGTGGTCGTCACCCATGGCACCGACACGCTCGAAGAGACGGCGTATTTCCTGCACCGCGTGCTGGCGCCGGCCAAGCCGCTGGTGTTGACGGCGGCGATGCGCCCGGCGACCTCGCTGCAGGCCGACGGGCCGCAGAACCTGCTGGACGCGGTGACGCTGGCGCGCGAGCCCGGCGCGCGTGGCGTCATGGCGGTGCTGGGCGGGCGTGTGTTCGGCGCCGCCGAGCTGCGCAAGGCGCACAGCCACCGCATCGACGCCTTCGACGCCGGCGACGCCGGGCCACTGGCCGCGATCGAGCAAGGCCTCTTGCGGCGCTGGCGCGATTGGCCGGGTGGCAACGCGCTCGGCTTGGCGCGCTGCGCGGCGCCGGCGGCCGGCTGGCCCTGGGTCGAGGTGCTGACCAGCACGGCCGGCGCCCAGGGCACGGCGG
>JAUYAJ010000539.1 GCA_030693565.1 Rubrivivax sp. | reverse complement strand
CGCGCGCCATGTCGATGTGCACGTCGGGCTCGACGGTGACGCCGTAGCGGTTGCCGTAGCTGTCCAGCGCCAGGCCGACATGGCCGTCGTCGTCGGCCCAGGATCCGCCAACCGCCCCGCCGCTGGCGGCGGCGGCTGAATTGCGGACCCGGCGCGCCCAGGCGCTGCCCGCCGCCGGTGGCAGGAATCCCGGCACCTTCAGGTCGCGGCTGCTGCGGCCGAAGGCATTGGCATGCCAGGCCCAGCGGCCAGCGCCGCCGTCAAGCACCACGGCCGCGGCGCGCTCGGCGCTGGCGCCGCCCAGGCGCAGTTCGGTCCGACCCGACAGCCCGGCTTGCGGCGCCCGCGGAATGCGGTTGTCGATCGCATTGACGACGCCGCCAGTGGCATTGGCGCCGTACAGCAGCGCGGCGGGGCCGCGCAAGACCTCGACGCGTTCGACCAACAGCAGATCGACCGCCACCGCGTGGTCGAAGCTCAGGCTCGATGCATCGACCGCCGCGCTACCGCTTTCGAGCAGGCGCACACGCTCACCGTCCAGGCCGCGAATCACCGGTCGGCTGCTGTTGGGGCCGAACCAGGAGGCGGCAACGCCCGGCAGGCCATCGAGGGCCTCGGCCAGCGTGCCGCCACGGCGCAGCAGCAAGGCGTCAGCGCCGAGCACGCTGCCGGGCTGGGCGCGCTGTGCCTGAGCCAGCGGGTTGGCGGTGACGAAAACGGTGGTGTCGGCCAGCGACGGCGACGACGCTGTGGCCACCAGACCGGCGGCGCCGGCGAGTGCCGCGCCATGCAGGCGCGACGGCAAATGGGAGACAGGCATGGAGTTTCCTTGACAATGCGTGGGCCCCAGGCGCGGCCTGGCATGGGGCAATCCAGGCCGTGCGCTGGACGCGGCCCAGGAAAGATTCAGGGAGCGGCCGGCAGTGCGGTGCGCTCGATCAGCTGTGGCGCGATGGTGCGCGGGCTGAGTAAGGCACCGCACTGGCGTGCGCGCCCTCGGGCACGGCCCCCGGCACCCGCCACGGCGGCGTTGCGGCGGCGATCGTCGTCGCGGCGCTGCCGGCCGCGGCGTCAGCATGGGCCAGCGCGTCGTAGATTCGGCATTCGGCGCAGTCGGCCTGGTGGCCGTCGAACAGCCCGGCCGCCGACGCTGCTGCAGCTGTTGCCAGCGACTGCGCGCCCAGCGCATGCACGCTGCGGTGGGCCAGGCCGAAGGCCTTCGCCAGCAGCAAGGCCAGCACCAGCAACCAAGCCAGGCTGCGGCGCGACATCGACGTGGCCGCCGTCATGAGCAAGTGGCGGTCGTGCTTCTCACACTCTCAAGCCTTGGGTTCGGCCGGCGCAGCCGGCTCACCCAGGGCGTCGTCAGGCACCGGCGCCTTCGACGGCGCCCGCAGATGCAGCGCGGCCTTGGCCATCAGATTGGCCGACACCGGCGCGGTGATGAACAGGAACAAGGTGATCAGCAGTTCATGCACGCCGTAAGCGCCGTGCGCCCAGCCCAGCACCACGCTGGCCAGGAGCACGCCGCCGACACCCAGCGTCGTCGCCTTGGTCGGCGCGTGCAGGCGCATGAAGAAGTCGGGAAAGCGCAGCATGCCGATGGCGCCGACCAGGATGAAGATGCCGCCGATCACCAGCAGCGCGGCGATCAAGGCTTCGACCCAGAGCGGATGTGCTGTCATGTGCGTCTCCTCACTCGATGACGTCGCCGCGGCTCAGGTAACGCCCCAGCGCGACGGTGGAGACAAAACCGAGCAGCGCGACGATCAGCGCCGCTTCGAACAAGCTGTCAGTGCGCCAGCGCATGCCCAGCACGATGACGAGGGCGACGATGTTGATGTACAGCGTGTCCAGCGCCAGCAGGCGGTCGGGCATTTCGGGGCCGCGCAGCAGCCGCCAGCCGCAGATCAGCATCGACAAGGCGATGGCGGCGAACACGAAGTCGAGTGCCCAGTCGATCATCCGAGGATCTCCATCAGCGGCTCTTCGTAGCGCTGCTTGATCTGCGCCGCCAGCGCCGCCGGATCGTCGCAGTCGAGCGCGTGCACCAGGATCAGGTGGCGCTCGTCGTCGACGACGCAGGACACAGTGCCCGGCGTCGTCGTGATGATGGTCGCCAGCAGCGTGATGGCGGTCGGGTGGCGCAGCGCAAGCGGCACCTGCACCCAGGCCGGCTGCGGGTTCGAGCCCGGCGTCAGCACGATGCGCGCCACCGTGATGTTCGAGACCACGATGTCCCACAGCACGATGAAGAAAAAGCGCAGCGCCAGGCCGAGCGCGCGCGGCCGCGTGCCCGGGCCGATGAAGCCGTGCACCAGCCGCGGCACCACGAGCGCCAGAATCAGCGCCATCAGCAGGTGGGCCGGGGCCAGGCTTTGCTGCAGCAACAGCCAGGCGGCCGCCAGCAGCAGTGACAGCACCGGGTGCGCCAGCCAGCCCGGCCGCGAACTCGAAGGCTTGTGCTTCATCGTCCAGGCTCCCGGGTTGGCGGCGCCGCGCGGTACGGCTTGACGGTGTCGGTCGCGCTGCCCTGGGCACCAAGCACGGCCCGGGCATAAGCCTGGCGGTCGCCGAGCTGGGCGGCGGCGTCATCGGTATAGCGGTGGAACGGCGCCGCGAACACGCTCAGCGCGACGCTGGCCAGCAGCAGCGACAGCGTGGCCGCCAACAAGCGCGGGCTGGCGCCCGAGGCGGCGCTTTCCGGGCCGTCGCTGCGCACATGCCAGAACAGGATGGAGCCGGCGCGCGCCAGCGCCACCAGGCTGAAGAAGCCCACCATCAGCACCACCGTCCACAGCGCCGCCTGCCAGGCGTGGTCGGCCGAGGCTTGCAGAATCATCAACTTGCCCAGAAAACCCGGCAGCGGCGGCAGCCCGGCGGTCGACGCCGCCGCCAGCAACAGCATCAAGCCCAGCAGCAGCGGCTGCGCCACTGGCGACGCCGGCTCCAGGCGGTCGGCGGTGTCGCCGCGCTGCGCCGCCACCAGTTCGCTGAGCAGGAACAGCCCGGCGATCACCAGCGTGCTGTTGGCCATGTAGTACAGCGCGGCCGACCAGGCGGCGGCGCTGAACAGGCCGATCGCCGCCAGCACCGTGCCCACCGAGGCCACCGTCAGCCAGGCCACCAGCCGCGGCAGCGTCTGCGCCGCCATCGCCCCGATCACGCCGACCGCGCTGGTCGTCAGCGCCAGCGGCAGCAGCCAGGGCTGGACCATCAGCGCGGAATCGCCGGCGTCGGCGCCGAACACCACGCCATGCACGCGCAGGATCGAATAGACGCCGACCTTGGTCATGATGGCGAACAGCGCCGCCACCGGCGCGGCCGCGGCGGCGTAGGTGGCCGGCAGCCACATCGCCAGCGGCATCAGCGCGGCCTTGAAGCCGAACACCACCAGCAGCAGCAGGCCAGCGGCCTGCAGCACGGCGGCATCGGGCCCGGTGACCAGGGGCACGCGCAGCGCCAGGTCGGCCAGGTTCAGGGTGCCGGTGAGCGCGTAGATCAGCGCCACGCCGATCAGGAACAGCGCCGACGCCGCCAGGTTCAGCACCACGTACTGGACACCGACGCGGAAACGCTCGCGGCCCTGGCCGTGCACCAGCAGCACGTAGCTGGCGATCAACAGCACCTCGAAGAAGACGAACAGGTTGAAGAGGTCGCCGGTGACGAAGGCACCGGCCAGCCCCATGAGCTGGAACTGGAACAAGGCGTGGAAGTAGCGCCCATGGGCGTCCCAGCCGCCGCTGGCGTACCACAGCGTGGGCAGCGCCACCAGCGAGGTCAGCAGCAGCATCAGCGCCGACAAGCGGTCGACCACGAGCACGATGCCGTAAGGCGCCGGCCAGTCGCCCATGCGGTAGACACGCAGCTCACCGCTGCCCGCTTCGAGCGCCAGCCGCGCCGCCAGCAGCAGGCCCAGCGCGGTCGAAGCCAGCGCGATGCGGCGCGCCCACTTGAGCCGGCGGTGGCCGTGCGCACTGCTGCCGCCGTGGTCGCCGACGAGCAGCAGCAGCATCGCCGTCAAGGCCGGAATCAGCACCGGCAGCACCGCCAGGTGGGTCTCGAACAAGCTCGTCAGACTCAAGACCGGCCTCCGCTGGCGCCGGGCTTGCCGTCGACATGGTCGCTGCCGGCTTCATGCGCGCTGCGCAAGGCCAGCTCGATGATGAAGCCGGTGGTGGCGAAACCGATCACGATGGCGGTCAGCACCAGCGCCTGCGGCAGCGGGTCGGCCACCGCCGGGCCGCGGTCGACGATCGGCGGCATCGCCATCCAGAGCCGGCCCATGGCGAAGATGAAGACGTTGACGGCGTAGCCCAGCAGCGTCAGCCCCAGCACCACCGGGAAGGTGCGCCCGCGCAGCAGCAGGTAGATGCCGCAGGCGGTGACCCAGCCGATGCCGCTGGCGACCAGAAATTCCATCGTCATGTGCCACTCCTGCGGCGCGTGTGCTGCGGCTCTTTGCTGGCCGCGCCCAGCACCGACAGCATCAGCGTGGTGGCGCCGACCACGGTGATGTAGACGCCCAGATCGAACAGCGCCGCCGTCGCCAGCCCGACCTCACCGAGCAGCGGCAGCGTCGGGTGGCCGAAAGCGCTGGTCAGGAAGGGGCGGCCGAAGGCGAAAGCGCCGATGCCGGTGAGCGCGGCGATGCCCAGGCCAGCGCCGATCCAGCGCACATAGCGCTGGCCGCCGGCGGCGCGCAGCAAGCTGTCGGCGCGCTCCTGGCCGACGGCCATGTACTGCACGACCAGTGCCACCGCGGTGACCAGCCCGGCGATGAAGCCGCCGCCAGGCTGGTTGTGGCCGCGCCAGAAGATGTAGGCGCTGAGCAGCAGTGCCATCGGCAGCACCAGGCGCGCGGCCATGCGCAGCATCAGCGGTTCGCGCTCGAAGCTCCAGGGCCGGCCTTGCTCGTCGCTGCGCGGGCGACGCACGCGCCAGCCGTCCAGCAGCGCCAGCACACCCACAGCGGCAATGCCGAGCACGGTGATCTCGCCAAAGGTGTCATAGCCGCGGAAGTCGACCAGGATGACGTTGACGACGTTGGTGCCGCCGCCCTCGGGCGCCGACTTGTCGAGGAAGAACCAGGCGATCGAGTCGTGGTCGCGGCTCAGCATCAGCCAGGCGAGCCAGCCGATGCCGCCGCCACCGGCCGCTGCCAGCAGCGCGTCGCGACCGCGCCGGCGCGTGCTCGACTCGCGCGGGCTGGTCTGCGGCAGCAAGGCCAGGCCCATCAGCAGCAGCACCGTCGACACCACTTCCACCGACAACTGGGTCAGCGCCAGGTCGGGGGCCGAAAAGCCGACGAAGGTCAGCGCCGTCACCAGCCCGATCACGCCCACCAGCACGACGGCGCGGAAGCGGTCGTGGTGGGTTGCCAGCAGCGCCGCGCCGGCCGCCAGCAGCAGCGCCCAGGCGGCCAGCGCCAGCGCCGTGGCCGGCAGCTGGTTGCGCCCGCCCGCGCCCAGGCCTTCGGTCTGCACCAGCGGCCAGGCGGCCACGACGATGGCCGAGCCGACCATCCAGGCCGCATAACGCTGCAGCGAGCGGTTCTCGAGCAGCGCGGTGAAGCGCTCGGCAAGGCTGAAAGCGCCGTCGATCAGCGCCGTGAAGATGCCCGGGCCGCTCAAGCCGCGCGGCTCATGGGCGTGCAGAGCGGCCCGGCGCTGGAGCGTGAAGTAGAGCGCAGCGCCAGCGGCGACGGCCACCGCACTCATCGCCAGCGGCAGGTTGAAACCATGCCAGATCGCCAGCTGGTATTCGGGCGGCGCGGCGCCGAGCACGGCGGTGGCGGCGATGTGGACCATCGGCCCGTAGGTCAGCGCCGGCAGCAAGCCGACCACGATGCACAGCAGCGCCAGCAGCGCCACCGGCGCCTTCATCATCAGCGGCGGCTCGTGCGGCGGCCGCGGCAGGTCGCGCGGCGGGCCGTTGAAGAAGACGTCGTGGATGAAGCGCAGTGAATACGCCACCGAGAAGATGCCGCCGAGCAGGGCCGCCAGCGGCACCAGCACGCCGAAGGCGAGCTGTTTCTGGGCGTCGAGCGCTTCGACGAAGAACATCTCCTTCGACAGGAAACCGTTGAACAGCGGGATGCCGGCCATCGAGGCGGCGGCGATCATCGCCAGCGTCGCCATCCACGGCATGTGGTGGGCCAGGCCGCCGAGCCGGCGTGCGTCGCGGGTGCCGGTTTCGTGGTCGATGATGCCGGCGGTCATGAACAGCGCGGCCTTGAAGGTGGCGTGGTTGAGGATGTGGAACATCGCCGCCACCGCCGACAGCGGCGTCGCCAGGCCGAGCAGGAAAACGATCAAGCCAAGGTGGCTCACCGTCGAATAAGCGAGCAAGCCTTTGAGGTCGTGCTTGAACAGCGCGACATAGGCGGCGAACACCATCGTCGCCAGGCCGACCGGGGCGACGATGGCCTCGAACAGCCCGCTGCCGCCGAGCACCGGGTACAGGCGCGCGAGCAGGAAGATACCGGCCTTGACCATGGTGGCCGAGTGCAGGTAGGCCGACACCGGCGTCGGCGCCGCCATCGCCTGCGGCAGCCAGAAGTGGAACGGCAACTGCGCGCTCTTGGTGAAGCAGCCCAGCAGGATCAGCCCGAGCGCGAGCGGAAAGCGCGCATCGGCCTGGATCTCGGCGCCGCGGCCGAACATCGCCGACAAGTCGTGGCTGCCGGCGATTTGCCCGAGCACGACGACGCCGGCCAGCAGCGCCAGCCCGCCGCCGCCGGTGACCGCCAGCGCCATGCGCGCGCCCTGACGGGCGTCGGTCCAGTGGCGGTTGTAGCCGATCAGCAGGAACGAGGCGACGCTGGTGAGCTCCCAGAACACCAGCATGAACAGCAGGTTCTCCGACAGCGCGACGCCGAGCATCGCGCCCATGAACAGCAACAGCAGGGAAAAGAACCGCCCGGTCGATTCATCTTCCGGCAGGTAGTAACGGGCGTAGAGAATGATCAGCAGGCCGATGCCGGTGATCAGCAGGCCGAACATCAGCGCCAGGCCGTCGAGCCTGAAGTTGGCGTTGAGGCCGATCGCCGGCACCCACTCGGCATGGGCGAGCAAGGTCTGGCCGGCAAACACCGCCGGCGCCTGCTGCAGCAGCAAGCCCAGCGAACCGGCGGTGACGGCGGCCGCCAGCCAGGCCGCCAGCCGGCGCCGCGCCGGCGACTCGACACGCCCGGCCCACAGGCACAGCGAAGTGCCCAGCAGCAGCGGCAGCAAGACGGTCAGGGCAAGGGCATTCATGCGGTCATCGCAGATCGGTCAGGGAACGGGCGGCGTGATTGTAGGGACCGATCCCCTGCCCCTGGCTGACAGCGCGCCAGGCTCAGCCGGCCGCCACGTGCTCGGCAATCGCGCGGCCCATGTCGGTGGTCGACGCCGTGCCGCCGAGGTCGCGCGTGCGCGGCCCGCTGGCGATGACGGTTTCGATCGCGTTGACGATGGCGTCGTGCGCCGCGCGCTGGCCCAGGAAGTCGAGCATCAGCGCGCCCGACCAGATCATCGCCACCGGGTTGGCGATGTTCTGCCCATAGATGTCGGGCGCCGAGCCGTGCACCGGCTCGAACAGCGAAGGGAACTTGCGCTCCGGGTTCAGGCTGGCCGAGGGCGCCAGGCCGATGGTGCCGGTGCAGGCCGGGCCGAGGTCGGACAGGATGTCGCCGAACAGGTTGGTGGCAACGACGACGTCGAAGCGCTGCGGCTCGAGCACGAAGCGCGCGCACAGGATGTCGATGTGCTGCTTGTCCACCGCCACCTCGGGGTAGTCGCGGGCGATGAGCTCGGCGCGCTGGTCCCACCACGGCATGCTGATGGCGATGCCGTTGGACTTCGTCGCCACCGTGATCTGCTTGCGCGGGCGCGACTTGGCGAGCTCGAAGGCGTACTTCAACACGCGGTCGGTGCCGTGGCGCGAAAACACCGACTCCTGGATCACGATCTCGCGCTCGGTTCCTTCGAAGAGGATGCCGCCGACGCTGGTGTACTCGCCCTCGGTGTTCTCACGCACGACGAAGAAGTCGATGTCACCGGGCTTGCGCCCCGCCAGCGGGCAGGGCACGCCTTCGAACAGGCGCACCGGGCGCAGGTTGATGTACTGGTCGAACTCGCGCCGGAACTTGATCAGCGAACCCCACAGCGAGACATGGTCAGGCACCAGCGCCGGCCAGCCGACGGCGCCGAAGTAGACCGCGTCCATGCCCATCAGCTGGGCCTTCCAGTCGGGCGGCATCATCGAGCCGGTGCGCTGGTGGTAGTCGCAGCTGGCCCATTCGATGGGCGTGAACTGCAGTTCGATGTCGAAGCGCTGGGCCGCGGCTTCGAGCACGCGCAGGCCTTCGGGCATCACTTCCTTGCCGATGCCGTCGCCGGGGATGGCGGCGATCTTGAAACGCTGGGTCATGGCAGTCTCCGGTGAAGCGTGAACAGGTTCGGGTGGATGGCGGCGCGCTGGCGGTCGGGCCCGTCGCGGTGTGAGAAGGCGCGGCCGCTCGCCGCGGCCGTCAAGGCGCAGGGCATCGGGTCAAGCCACCGCAGCGAGCACGCGCAGGTGGGCCGCGACGCTGCGTGCCAGTGCGCCCAAGGCATAACCGCCTTCGAGGCAGGAGACGATGCGGCCTTGCGCATGGCGCTGCGCCAGCGCCATCAGCTGCGCGGTCATCCAGGCGTAGTCGTCCTCGACCAGGCCGAGCTGGCCGAGTTCGTCCTCGCGGTGGGCGTCGAAGCCGGCGGAGATGAAGATCATCTGCGGCCGGAAGGCTTCCAGCGCCGGCAGCCACATCTGCTCGATGGTGGCGCGCACGGTGTCGCCGCGGCTGTAGGGCGCCATCGGCACGTTGACCATGTTCGTGCCTTTTGGCACGGCGCCGCTGTAGGGGTAGAGCGGATGCTGGAAGATGCTGCACATCAGCACCCGCTCGTCGCCGGCGATGATGTCTTCGGTGCCGTTGCCGTGGTGGACGTCGAAGTCGATGATCGCGACCCGCTCAAGACCGTGAACGTCGAGCGCGTGGCGGGCGCCGATGGCCACGTTGTTGAAGAAGCAAAAGCCCATCGTGGCGTCGCGCGTCGCATGGTGGC
>JAUYAJ010000536.1 GCA_030693565.1 Rubrivivax sp. | reverse complement strand
CGTCTCCAGCATCGTGCTGGGCCGCCCGGTGAAATGGGTCGAGGACCGCATCGAGAACATCTCGTCCACCGCCTTTGCGCGGGACTACCACATGGACGGCGAGATCGCGTCCACCGCCGACGGCAAGATCACCGGGCTGCGCGTCAACGTGATCGCCGACCATGGCGCCTTCGACGCCTGCGCCGACCCGACCAAGTTCCCCGCTGGCCTCTTCCACATCTGCTCGGGTTCGTACGACATCCCGGCGGCCTTCGCCAGCGTCAAAGGCGTGTACACGAACAAGGCGCCGGGCGGCGTCGCCTACCGCTGCAGCTTCCGCGTCACCGAGGCGGTCTACCTCGTCGAGCGCATGGTCGACATCCTGGCCCAGAAGCTGGGCATGGACAAAGCCGAGATCCGGGCCAAGAACTTCATCCGCCGCGAGCAGTTCCCCTACACCAGCGCCTTCGGCTTCGAATACGACTCGGGCGACTACCAGACCGCGCTCGACAAGGTGCTGGCTGCCGTCGACTACAAAGCCTTGCGCGCCGAGCAGGCCGCCAAACGCGCCGACCCGGCCTGCCCGACCTTGATGGGCATCGGCCTGGTCAGCTTCACCGAGGTGGTCGGCGCGGGCCCGAGCAAGATGTGCGACATCCTGGGCGTAGGCATGTTCGACAGCTGCGAGATCCGCGTCCACCCGACCGGCAGCGCGATCGCCCGCATGGGCACGATCAGCCAGGGCCAGGGCCACCAGACCACGTACGCGCAAATCATTGCCACCGAGCTCGGCATCCCCTCCGAGGTGATCCAGGTCGAGGAAGGCGACACCAGCACCGCCCCTTACGGCCTGGGCACCTATGGCAGCCGCAGCACGCCGGTGGCCGGCGCGGCCATCGCGATGGCGGCGCGCAAGATCCATGCGAAGGCCAAGAAGATCGCCGCCCACCTGCTGGAAGTGGGCGAGGGCGACCTCGACTGGGAAATCGACCGCTTCAACGTCAAAGGCGACCCGGCCAAACACAAGACGATGAAGGACATCTGCTGGGCGGCCTACAACAACGTGCCGCCGGGGCTGGAGATGGGGCTGGAGGCGGTGCATTACTACGACCCGCCGAACTTCACCTTCCCCTTCGGCATCTACCTGTGCGTGGTCGACATCGACCGCGGCACCGGCGAAACCAAGGTGCGCCGCTTCTACGCGCTCGACGACTGCGGCACGCGCATCAACCCGATGATCATCGAAGGCCAGATCCACGGCGGCCTGACCGAGGGTTATGCGGTGGCGATGGGCCAGCAGATGCCCTTCGATGCCCAGGGCAACCTGCTCGGCAATACGCTGATGGACTACTTCCTGCCCACCGCGGTGGAAACGCCCAAGTGGGAGACCGACCACACCGTCACGCCCAGCCCGCACCACCCGATCGGCGCCAAAGGCGTGGCCGAATCGCCGCATGTGGGCTCGATCCCGACCTTCACCTCGGCGGTGGTCGACGCCTTCGCCCATCTGGGCGTGGTCAACATGACGATGCCGCACAGCAGCTACCGCGTCTGGCAGCAGCTCAAGGCCAGCGGCGTCGCGCTATAACAGCGGGCAAGGGGCCAGCCGGCCCGACAGCCACTTAGGACACCATGGAAGTCAAACTCGACAAACGCTACCCGCTCGAAGTGAGCATCGACCAGGCCTGGGCCGTGCTGTCGGACGTGCGTGCGGTGGCCGCCTGCATGCCGGGCGCGGCGATCACCGAACAGATCGACGACACCCACTACAAAGGCAGCGTGAAGAGCAAGGTCGGCCCGGCCACCATGAGCTTTGGCGGCGACATCGAGGTGCTGGGCCTGGACGCCGGCGCCAAGACTTTGCAGATGCTCGGCAAAGGCGCGGACAAAGCCGGTTCGTCGGCGTCGATGAACCTCAGCGCCAGCCTGCAAGCCGGCGAGACGTCCGGCAGCTCGGTGCTGGTCGGCCAGGCCACCATCATCGTCAGCGGCAAGCTGGCGCAGTTCGGCAGCCGGCTGCTGGTGCCGGTGTCGGAGATGATGCTGACGCAGTTCGCCGACAACTTCCGCGCCGCCGCCGCGGCCGTGCCCGACGCTTCGACAGCGGCAGCGGGCGCAGCGCCCGCCGCCCCGGTGGCGCCGCTGCCGGTCAAGGAAATCAACGCGCTGGCCATGGCCTGGGCGCTGGTCAAAGGCTGGTTCGCCGGCCTGTTCGGCAAGCGCAGCGCCTGAACATGGAAGAGGCGGTGCTGCGCGAGCAGCTGCAGCAAGCCGGTTACATCGCCGACGAAGCCTTGGCCACCACGCTGTGGCTGGCCGGGGAGCTGCAACGGCCGCTGCTCGTCGAAGGCGACGCCGGCGTCGGCAAGACGGCGCTGGCCATCGCGCTGGCGCAAGCCAGCGGCCGCCGCCTGGTGCGGCTGCAATGCCATGAGGGGCTGGACTTGTCGCAGGCCGCCTACGAATGGAACTACGGCCGCCAGCTGCTGGCGATCCGCCTGCACGAAACCCAGCCCGACCAGGTGCGCGAGAGCGACCTGTTCGCGCGCGACTACCTGCTCGAGCGCCCGCTACTGCAGGCCATCGCCAGCGAACAGCCCTGCGTGCTGCTGATCGACGAGGTCGACCGCGCCGACGAAGCCTTCGAAGCCTTTCTGCTCGAGGTGCTGGCCGACTGGCAGATCACCGTGCCCGAACTGGGTACGCTGGTGGCGCGCCATGTGCCGCTGGTGGTGCTGACGAGCAACGGCACGCGCGAGCTCAGCGACGCGCTGCGCCGGCGCTGCCTGTACCACTGGCTCGACTACCCGACGCTGGCGCGCGAGATCACCATCGTGCGCGCCACGCTGCCCGACGCCGAGGCCGCGCTCGTCGAGCAAGCCGTGGCCTTCGTGCAGCGGCTGCGGCGCGAAGACCTGGGCAAGACACCGGGCGTGGCCGAGACGCTGGACTGGGTCCGCGCGCTGCACCGCCTGGGCATGACGGCGCTGCCCGAGGACCCGCAGGCGCTGCTGGCCTCGCTGGGCTGCCTGCTGAAGACGCGCGAAGACCGTTTCCAGGTTGGCGCCGAGCGAGTGCGCCAGCTCATCGAAGGGCGGCGCAGCGTCGGCGTGGCGGAAAAGGGCGGCTGAGATGGTGCCCGCCGCCAGCCCGCTCGAAAACATCGCAGGTTTCGCCGCCTTGCTGCGCGACCACGGCATGAAGGTCGGCATTGCCGAGCAACAGGCCTTCGTGCGCAGCGCGCTGGCGCTGCCGGTCGAGCGCTCGGCCCGCGTTGACGCCGCCTGGCGTGCCATCGCCTGCCATGACGTGCGCGACTGGCGGCGCTGGCCCGAGCTGTTCCAGCGCTACTGGCATCCGCAGCGTGTGCAAGGCAGCGTGCGCGTGAGCGGCCGCACACGGCCGGCGCGCGATATGCGCCAGCTCGTGCAGACGCTGCACGACAGCCTGGGCGACAGCGTGCCGCGGTTCGAGCCCGGCGCGCGCGCGCTCGACACCGCGCTCGACATCCCGGGCCTGGCCGAACCCGAAGACGCCGGCCCGCCGCGCGCGATGGGCGGCGCCAGCCGCACCGAGGCCTTGCTCGACCGCAGCCTCAGCGAATGGCTGCCGCAGGACTTGTCGCAGCTCGAAACGCTGGCCGAGCGCATCGCGCGCCGGCTGCGCTGGCGCCTGACGCGGCGCTGGCGCGACCACCCGCAAGGCGCACGCCTGGACCTGCGGCGCACGCTGCGCGCCAGCCTGAAGACCGGCGGCGTGCCGCTGGCGCCAGTGTGGCGGCGGCCGCGGCGCGAGCAGCCGCGGCTGTTCATCTTGGTCGACGTCAGCCGTTCGATGGAAACCCATGCCCAGCTGTTTCTTCGCATCGCACGCGCCTTCGTCGGCGCCGCTGGTGCCCGCGTCTTCGTCTTCCACACCCGGCTGGCCGAAGTGACGCCGCTGCTGCGGCGCGACTCGGCCGCGGTGCAGGAGAAAGTCAACGCCGTCACCGCCGGTTTCGGCGGCGGCACCCGCATCGCCACCAGCCTGGCCGACTTCCACCGCGTGCACGCGCGCGCCCAGCTCGGCCGCGCCGCCCGCGTCTGGTTGCTGTCCGACGGCTTCGACGCCGACCCTGCCGAGCAGCTGGCCCAGGAGCTGGCCGCCGTGCGCGGCCATGGCGCGCGCATCACCTGGTGGCACCCCGGAGTGAACCCACCGCACTCGGCAGCGGTCCAACAGGCCTTGCCGCTGATCGACCGCGTCGTCCGCCTGAACAGCTTGCGCGATCTGGCGTCAGCGGCCGACTTGCTGCATTGACGCATTGAAGGAGAACCCCATGAGCTCATCCGCCACCGACATGCTGGCCGCCGCCACCCGGCTGCAGGCGCGCGACCAGGCCTACGCGCTGGTCAGCGTGCTGCGCGTGCAGGCGC
>JAUYAJ010000531.1 GCA_030693565.1 Rubrivivax sp. | reverse complement strand
ACAGGAGGGGACCGGAAACTATGCAGAGCGGCGCGGGGCGCCTTGTTCGCACGTCCCTCGACGGAACTCGTGCCCGGACGGCAAGCTACACATAGTTGATAACTACGCATAGGGCTCGACTGCCGCCGCTCACTGCGCAATGCTGGCGCGCAAGCACCTGAATGCGAGGGGACAAAACATTTGCTGCCGGCGATCGTCCAGTGTTCCTGTGGGCCTTTCTTGCGCGTGACTGTCACTTGGCGACGGCTAGCATCGCCGCCACCGCCAAGCGCGAGCAGACCTTTCCGGACCCGCGCATTCCCGACCCCGCGCCGCTGATCATCGACCACGACTTCAAGCTCTGAGATCGCAGCTCGAAGCCAGGGTTCGAGCCCACAGTCGTGGCCTTGTTGCTGATCGGGCAAGCCCGCCCCCGCTGCTCACGGGGAGCGCGTGCAAACCGATGAGCTTCGGCGCGCCGCGTTGGCGCGTACCTGTCATGGGTATGCCCATTGACGTCAGTTTCGCCCGTCGATCCTCACAACATTGCAACTGCGGCTTGGAATGGCTGGCCGCACCGCTTGGGAGTCGCTTGTGTCGAGCCAGTTTTCGATCCACCGTCGCAGCCTCATTGCCTCGACCCTGGCCGCCACGGCTGCGGGCCTCACCGGGCTCATCGCCCCGGGCTTGGCCATCGCACAAGCCCGCTTGCGCACCAGCAATGTCGCCGCGCTGACCGGCGGCAAGCGGGTCGTGCTGGGCAGCGTTGCGCTGGCCTGCCTGACCGATCGCAAACGCCAGATCCTCGTCGGCGGCGGTTTTCGCAGCCGCGGTGCAGCGTCATCGAACGTCGTCGAAACCACCCTGGCCGGTTTGACCGCGGCCGACTTCCAGGCGGCCGCCGACGCCGCCTACGCGGCCGCGGTGGCGGGCCTCAAAGCGCAAGGGTTTGACGTGGTGGACAACGCGTCGCTGGTGGCGATGTTGAAGTCGAACAACCTGGTGCAGGCCAATGGCGGGGAGTACAGCTTTCCCGAAGGCAACAAACAAAGCAGCAAGGCGCTCATGATGGGCGCCAGTGCTTATGACGGCTATGTGCCAATTCCAGGTTGGACGCCGGTGGCGCCCGGCCTCGCGGGCCTGGCGTCGATCGGCTTGCAGACCGCGGCCCGGAATGTGGAATCGCTGTTCCGCAAGCAGGCGGCCGAGTCCGGCGTGGCCGTCATCAGTCTGATGATCGGCGTCAGCCCGGTGCGCATCGAAGCCAGCTTTGGCGCCACTTGGCGTGTGCCCGACGCCTTTGGCAACGGGGGCCAGACGCGCACCGGTACGCTGAGCACCGAAACCGGCTTGTCTTCCCACCCGCAGTTGACGCGCATGGCCATTTTCCCGACCAGCGGAGAGGCCGCTGGCGACATCGCCATCGAAGACGAAGTCGGCATCCAAGGCGGCATTGGCGCGCTGGCCGACACCACGCCCGGCATGGTGTCGGGCGTGCAGGCGGTGGGCAATGTGCTGTCGATGTTCAGTGGCAGCGGCCGCAGTGACAACACGACGAGCTACACGCTCAACGCCGATCCCGCCGCTTATGTGGCCGGCACCAAGGCGCTGAGCAACGACGTCGTGAAGGCACTGGTGGGTGGGTTTTCCCAGGCCTCGCGCACCGGCCCCCGCTCAGGCCACGCGCCCGAACCACCGCATCGACAGCCCTGCGCCCGCCACCAGCAGGATCACCGCCGCCAGCGCCAGCAAGGCCGTCAGCTCGGTGTCGCGCGGGCTCACCTGCAGGCGCGAACCGAGGTTCTGGTAGACGGCGCGCAGCGCCTCGGCCGTGCCGGCATGGTGGTACTCGCCGCCTGTCATCTGCGCGACCTGGCGCAGCGTGGGTTCGTCCAGTTGAAAGTAGATGGCCATGCCCTCGCCCAGGGCAGCATGGCCGTCGGGGGTGCCCAGGCCGACGACGTAGATCCGCACGCCTCGATCGGCGGCCATCTTCGCCGCTTCCAGCGTGTCCACCCCCGTGGTGCGGCGGCCGTCGCTCAGCAAGATGATGGCGGCCGACTCGTAGGAGCCGGGCGGCACGGGCGTGAATGCTTTCGGCGGTGCTTTCGCTGCCTTGGACGTCTGGTCCAGGCTGCGCGCATCACGGCGCGGGCCGAAGGTCATTTCGGTCAGGTCGATGCCATGGTCGGGGAACAGTTCGGCCAGGCTCACCACGATGGCGTTGCCGATGGCCGTGCCGTACTGCATCTGGATGGCGTCGACCGCGCCAACGAGCGAGGGCCGGTCGATCGTGGCTCGCTGGGCCACCTGGGCGCTGGCCGCGAAGGTGATCAACCCCACTTCGATGTGCCTGGGCACCTCGATCAGGAAGGCCTTGGCCGCTTCCTGGGCGGCCACCATGCGGGTGGGCTGGACGTCTGCCACGCGCATGCTGCGGGAGATGTCGATCGCGAGCAGGATCGTGGACTTTGCCCAGGGCAGCGACACGCGCGCCGTCGGGCGCGCCAGGGCCAGCAGCAGCAGCGACAGTGCCAGCAAGATCAGCGCCGGCGGAACGTGCTGCCGCCATGGGCGGCCCGCGGCCTCGCGAACAACGCGCACGCTGGACAAGGTGAGCACCAGCTTGCGGCCGCGACGCAGCAGCCACAGGTAGAGCACTGGCAGCAAAGGCAGCGCCAGCATCCACCACAGGTTGTGCGGCCACAAGAAGTGCATCGGCTCCCCCGGACCCAACATGCCAGCGAGTCCCGCGGGCGCGACGGACGTGCCCGCAGCGCGGGCATCGAAAACGGATTCTGACGGAAAGAACGCGCACTCACCGCCGCCGCAGGCGGCTGCGCGGCGGCGGCCTCAGCGCGCGTCGAAATCGACCGCCTCGTGGCGTTCCAGCAGCTGGCTGGCCGGGTCACCCCAGCTGCGATTGACCCGGCGCCCGCGCTGCACCGCCGGACGCTCGGCGATCTGGTCGGCCCAGCGCTGCACATGCGCATAGTGCTGCACCTGCAGGAACTCCCCGGCCTCGTAGAGCAGGCCCTTGGCCAGCGCGCCGTACCAGGGCCACACGGCGATGTCGGCGATGCTGTAGTCGCTGCCCGCCAGGAAGGCATGCTGGGCGAGTTGGCGGTCGAGCACGTCGAGCTGGCGCTTGATCTCCATCGCGAAGCGGTCGATGGCGTATTCGATCTTGGTCGGCGCATAGGCATAGAAGTGACCAAAGCCGCCGCCCAGGTAGGGCGCACTGCCCATCTGCCAGAACAGCCACGACAGGCACTCGGCGCGCGCCGCGCCTTCGCGGGGCAGCAAGGCGCCGAACTTCTCGGCCAGGTAGAGCAGGATCGCGCCCGACTCGAACACGCGCACCGGCGCCGGCCCACTGCGGTCCATCAGCGCCGGAATCTTGGAGTTCGGGTTGACGTCGACAAAGCCGCTGCCGAACTGGTCGCCGTCGCTGATCTTGATCAGCCAGGCGTCGTACTCGGCCCCGGCATGGCCCAGCGCCAGCAGTTCCTCCAGCATCACCGTGACCTTGACGCCGTTGGGCGTGGCCAGCGAATACAGCTGCAGCGGGTGGCGGCCCACCGGCAACACCTTGTCGTGGGTGGGCCCGGCGAGGGGCCGGTTGATGCTGGCGAACTTGCCGCCGTTTTCCTTGTTCCAGGTCCAGATCGCAGGCGGGGTGTAGGGCGTTGGGTCGGGCATTTGATGATCTCCAGCAAGGCGGTGAACAAGGCGTGCGGTGTTGCCGCCGGCACGCCCGACGCCCCGAGCATGCCAGCGCTCGCGCCGCCGCGCTGGCCACGCTGCCGATAGACTTGGCCGCAACCGGCCCGCGCCGCCAGGAGAACCCGATGCTCACCCTGTACGACTTTGCGATGGCCCCCAGCCCGCGCCGCGCCCGCATCCTGCTGGCCGAGAAGGGCGTGAGCCACGACACCGTCAGCGTCGACCTGCGCCGCCACGAGCAGCTGAGCGCGGACTTCCGTGCCATCAACCCCTTGTGCACGGTGCCGGCGCTGCGGCTGGACGACGGCAGCGTGCTGACCGACAACGCCGGCATCGCCGCCTACCTCGAGGCGCAGTACCCCGAGCCGCCGCTGCTGGGCCGCACGGCGCTGGAAAAGGCCGAGATCGCCAGCTGGAACTGGCGCATCGAGTTCGAGGGCTTGGGCAGCGTCGCCGAAGCCTTGCGCAACAGCGCGCCGGCGATGAAGGACCGTGCGCTCACCGGGCCGCAAGGCTACGCGCAGATTCCCGAACTGGCGCAGCGCGGCCTGGCCCGGCTGCAACACTTCCTGGCCGAACTCGACCGCCACCTGGCCGGCCGCGACACCGTGGCCGGCGACGGCTTCAGCATCGCCGACATCACCGCCGTGGTGATGCTGGACTTCGCCCGCGTGGTGCGCGTCAAGCCCGACGCCGTCAGCCACCCCGAACTGACTCGCTGGCGCGCGCTGATGGCGGCGCGGCCGTCGAAGGTGCTGCAACCTGCGTGACAAGCGCCGCCCTGGTGCTTGAGCGAGCACTGCCATCGCACATGCCCGATTGCAACCGGTTTCTTCGTTCGGCCGCTTGATCTGCCGCGCCAGCACTGGCAGCCCGGACCCATGGCGCATGACGACTTGGGGCGTTGCGGCGCTGCCGCCGAAGGAGGCGAGTTCGCGTTTCTGCATTCGGGCGGCACGCACTGCCATCGGCCCGCCATCGCGCCAGCGCGATGCGGCGGCGCGGTCGATCAGCCGCGCGGTTCGCCGCGTTCGTTGACCGTGATGGTCTGGCCCGGGGCTTCGCTCATCTGCGCCTTGTAGTCCTGGCCGCGGAAGCTGTAGGTCACGTCGTAATAAGCCGGGCGGGCCTGGGCCGGCGCCTTGTCGCAGCGTTTCACGTCCTGCGTCTGCACCACATCCTGGCGGCCGGTATTGGCGCCGATCGCCGCGCCCGCCAAAACTCCCAGGCCGGTGGCGATGTCGCGGCCGGATCCACCACCGACCTGGTGGCCCAGGATGCCGCCCAGCACGGCACCGATCACCGCGCCCTGGACGTTGGGGTCGGCGCGGCCGCTGTTGACCTGCTCACGTTCAACCCAGCAACGCTGGCCGCCGTCGGCGACCACCGCGCGAACCTGGGTCACCTGGGCCTGGAACAGGCGCTCGTCGTCGCGGCGCCGGTAGTCGCCCGCCACGGGGGGGCGCTGCGGCTGCGCGCCCGTGGCGACCATGCGCATCGAGGTGATGCGGTTGTTCATGCCCATCGCGCTGAGCGAGGGGTAGTCGCCCGGCTGCAACAGCACGCAGCGTCCGCTGAAGCTCAGGTCTTCGCAGACCTCCCAGGCTTGGTTGCCGCGCACGACGACCGACGACGCGCGGTCGTCGAATCCGACGCGGCGCATGTCGGCCACCGCGGCCTCGCTGGTGTGGTTGCGGCCTTGGTATCCGTCGGCCTCGTACAAGCTGATCTGGCCGACCAGCACCGGCGGCGGTGCGGGCGGCGCCTGGTAGACGCGTGCCGACGAGATGCGCTCGTTCATCCCCATCTCTTTGAGCGAGGCGTACGTGCCCGGGCGCAAGATGACACAAGGGCCTGTGAAACCCGTGCCCTGGCAGACCTCCCAGGCGGCGCTGGCGACGACCACCGACGAGGCGCGGTTGTCCAGGCCGGTGCCGCGGAAGTCGGCGATCGCGGCCGTGGCGGTCAACGCGCCGCCGCGCAAGCCTTCATGTTCGAAGAAGACGATCTGCTGGGCCGGCGTGGCGGGAGGCGCCGGCGGGACCGCGGTGCTGGCGACAGCGCGGGCCGAAGAAATCCGATTCTCGAACCCGAAGTTGGCCAGCGTCGGATAGCGGCCCGGGCGCAGCAGCGCACAAGTGCCCGCGTAGCCAGGGTCGGCGCAGACTTGCCAGGTGCCACCGGTGACCACGATCGACGACGTGCGGTCGTCGAAACGGTTGCCGCGCAAGTCGGGCACGGCGTTGCCGGTGCTGTAGCTGCGGCCGGCAAAGTCTTCGCGGGCAAAGAATTCGATCTGGCTGGGGGCGCCCGGGGCCGGCGCATAGCGGTTGTCGGCCACGCGCTGCTTGGCGGGAATCGAGCGCACCGACGAGATGCGGTCGTTCAGCCCCATCGCGGTCAGCGACGGGTATTCGCCGGGCCGCAGCACGACGCAGCGCCCTTGAAAGCCGCCGTCCTCGCAAACCTCCCAGCGCTCGCTGCGCGCGCCCGCCACGATGACCGACGAGGCACGGTCGTTGAAGCCTTGCGAGCGCAGGTTCGCAACCGGACGGTCGCCAGCGGCCACGAACGAACGCCCTTGGAAGCCGTCATGCTCGTAGAAGGTGATGTCGGCAAAGGCTTGGCCGGCGACCAACAGCGCGCCGAGCGACCAGCCGATCTTCGAAAGTGTCTTCATGGATGTCTCCTGGGGGGGCAAGCGCGGGCCGGCAGCCGGTGGCACCGGTCCGATGGGGCCAACTGTCGCCGCCGGCAGGCCCGGCGCCAATCGGACGCCACCACGCGGCGCTGTAGTCGGGCTCCTACGGGCGGCGTCAGGCATCGCGGCCTCAATGCTGATCGGACCGGGCGTGCGTGAGGCGGTGTTCAACCCAGCGCCGCCCGTTGCCGCTGTGGGTCAACGCTCGCTCATTGAAGTCGGAGCGCGCCGCGCTGCTGGCGTCAGGCCCGGCCAAGCGTAGAGTGAAGGCCGCCGTGCCAGGGATGGAAGCGGGATCCGCTTTGGCGCTGGCCCAGTGCATTCAAGCTACCGACACGGAGGCCGTGATGCCCAAGTATCTTCTCCAGGTCAACTGCACCGCCGAAGGCGACAAAGGGGTCATCAAGGACGGCGGCGCGGCCACCGCCAGGACCACCGTGCTGATGAGCGCTGACGAACGGGACAAGGCGTCCGAGCGCACGCCGACTTGCAAGCCGCCGGGCAACCGATGGGCGCCCCAGGCCCAGGGCCGACCATGATCAGCCGCCGCCTTTGCCTGCTGACGTTGACGCCCCTGGCAGCGCCGGCCCAGGCGCCGCAGACCCCGGCGCTGGCCCTGGCCATGCAGCGCGCGCGGCTGATGCGCGAACAGGCGCTGGCCAGTGGCGATCAGGCATTTGGTGCAGTGGTCCTTTGCGGCGAGCGCATCGTGGGCGAGGCGCCCAGCCGCGTCGTCACCGCAGGCGACCCGACGGCGCATGCCGAGATGGAAGCCATCCGCGACGCCGCGCGGCGCCTGCGCAGCCGCGATCTCTCGGGCTGCGTGCTGGTCTCGACCTCCAGGCCTTGCCGCATGTGCGAGGCGGCGGCGTCCTGGGCCCGGATCGCTCGAATGGTTCATGGCGACGGCCTGGTCGACGCGGGAGCGCCGCCTTGAACCGGCGCTGGGCGCTGCTGGCGCTGCTGGCCGCGCCTGGGTCCGGGGTCCGCGCTGGCAACTCGGGGCCCTTCACGCCCACCATCGACGCACAGCGCTCGGGCCAGACGTTGATAGCCGCGGCGCTGCGAGGCGACCTCCAGGCGCTGCGTGCGGCCCTGGGCGCCGGGGCGGACCTCCACTGGCGTGACCGCCAAGGGCGCAACGCCGTGCTGGCCGCCACCCAGCGCGGACACAGTGGCGCGGCGCTTTGGCTGATCGCGCAAGGCGCCGACGTCAACGCGCAGGACGAGCAGCGCGACAGCGCCTTCCTGCTCGCCGGTGCGCGCGGCCACACGGAGATCGTTCGTCGCGCGCTGGCCGCCGGGGCCGACCTCAAGCTCACCAACCGCTACGGCGGCACGGCCTTGATCCCGGCCTGTCATTACGGCCATGTGGAGACCGTCCGGCTGCTGCTGGGGTCGGGCATCGACATCGATCATGTCAACGACCTGGGCTGGACCGCGCTGCTCGAGGCGGTGATTCTGGGCGACGGTGGTCCGCGCTACGTCGAGATCGTCAGGCTGCTGATCGCACACCGCGCGAAGCTCGATCTGGCCGACCGGCAAGGCCTGACGCCGCTGGCCCACGCCGAGCAGCGGGGCCAGGGCGCGGTCATCGCGCTGCTGCGCGCGGCCGGCGCCCGATGAGCGGCCAAGCGGCCCGGGCAGCGCGACGAGTGGCCGGCGTGATGGGAACCTATGCGTGACTGCTCAGGCCGGCGCGTCGGCGCCGACCCAGCGCGCCGGCCACGAGCGGCTTTGCACCAAGCCGCGGATCACGCGCTCGATCAGCGCCAGCATCGCAGCGCCGGCGGGCGTCAGCGGGCGTGTCAAAGCGCTGGCGCAGACGACGCGGCGCGTGATGTGCGGCCGCGCCAGCGTGGCCACTGCCAGCTGGCCGGCTTCGACCTCCTCGGCCACCGCGCCTGGCGACAGGACGGTGCTGGCCAGGCCGGCGCGCACCGCGGCCTTGATGTTCGGCAGCGAGTCGATCTCTGCCAGCACATCCAGCGTGACGCCAGCCCGTGCGCAGGCGTCGTCAATGATGCGACGCAGGCCGTGATCGCGACCCGGCAGCACCATCGGCCGCAGGGCCGCCTGGCGCAGCGTGACCTCGCGTCCGGTCGGCCGGTCGGCAGGCCGCGTGACCAGCACCAGGCGTTCCTCGAGCAGCGGGCGCTGCGCTGGCTCCGGCCCGGCGCCGGCGGCGAACAGCACCGACAGGTCGAGCCGCCCGGCTTCAAGCCACTCGCGAAGGTAGCCGCTGTGGCTCTCGACCAACTTGAGCCGGACGCCAGGGTGCTGCGCGCGCGCGGCCTGCAGCACCGGCAGCGTGGCCACCAGCGCGACCGTCGTCGGCAGGCCGACGACGACGTCGCCGCGGATCTCGGCGCCAGGCAGGCGCACCGAGCTGGCAGCACGCTCGACATCGGCGAGCACAACGCGCGCGTGCTCAAGAAAGGCACGTCCGGCGTCGGTCGGCGCCATGCCGCGGTTACTGCGCGTGAAGAGGCGCGCGCCGAGCTCTTCCTCGAGCGCGGCCACGTGGTGACTGAGCGCCGGCTGCGCCACATGCAGCCGGCGCGACGCCGCGAGCAGACTGCCGGCTTCGCAGATGCCGACCAGGTAGCGCAGCTGGCGCAGCTCCATGACTATCTCGTTTCGTGATGGCGACTAGAGCTCAAATGTATTTCCAGAATACCCCGTGCGGCGACAGAATCCGCGCCGATGAACCCTGACGACGCACCCCGCCCCGCTGGCCTGCTGCACGACCTGACGGTGCTCGACCTGTCGCGGCTGGTCTCGGGGAACATGCTGACCCACGTGCTGGCCGACCTGGGCGCGACCGTGATCAAAGTCGAGCCGCCGAGGAAGGGCGACGAACTGCGTGCCTGGCAGCGCGACGGCGTCAGCACTTACTGGCTGACCTACGCCCGCAACAAGGACAGCGTCGAACTTGATTTGCGCAGCGCCGACGGCATGGCCGCGCTGCGCGGCCTGATCGCGCGCGCCGACGTGCTGGTCGAGAACTTCCGACCCGGCACGCTGGAGCGCATGGGGCTGGACCTGGACACGCTGGCCGGGATCAGCCCGCGGCTGGTGGTGGTGCGCATCTCGGGCTGGGGCCAGACAGGGCTGTTCGCCGACAAGGGCGGCTTCGGCTCGCTGATCGAGGCCATGAGTGGCTTCGCGGCGATGAACGGCTTTGCCGACCGGCCGCCGGTGCTGCCGCCGTTCGCGATGGCTGACTCGGTCGCCGGGCTCTATGGCGCATCGCTGGCGCTGGCGGCGGTGCACCGGCAGCGCGCCGGCGGGCCGGCGCAGGTGCAGGAGATCGACCTGTCGCTGTTCGAGCCGCTGTTTTCGGTGCTCGGCCCGCAGGCAGCCGAGTACGGCCTTACCGGCGAGCGCCCGCAGCGCGCCGGCAGCCGCTCGCCGACCCACGCGCCGCGGAATGTCTACCGCACCAGCGACGGGCGCTGGGTCGCGCTGTCGGCCGGCATGGAAGCCACGCTGGCGCGGCTGTTCGACGGCATCGGCGCGCCCGAGGCCCTGCAGGACCCGCGCTTCGCGACCCACGAAGCGCGGCTGCGCAATGTCGAGGCGCTCGACGATCTGATTCAGCAGCACTTGAGCCGGCTGACACTGGCCGAGGCGCTGCGGTTCTTCGCCGAGCGCGACATCACCGCCGGGCCGGTGTGCGACATCGCCGATCTGCTGGGCCACCCCTACATGGCAGACCGCGAACTGCTGGTGATGCAGCCCACGCCCGACGGGCGCGAGGTGCCGGTGCACGCGCCGCCGTACAAGATCAACGGTCAGCGTCCGCCGATCCGCAGGCCGGCGCCGTCGCTGGGCCAGGACAACGCACGCTGGCTGGCGGCGCGAGCCGAGTGAGCGCCATGCCAACCGTGCGGCCGCTGCGGCCGCTGCGCTCGCTGCTGTTCGTGCCGGCAGCCGACGGCAGGCTGATCGCCAGCGCAGCGACGCGAGACTGCGACGCTGCGATCCTGGACCTTGAGGACGGCACGCACCCGAGCCGCAAAGCGGCGGCACGCCAAGGCCTGGAGGCCGCATACGCCACGCTGGCCGCGGCCGGCAAGGCGGTGGCAGTGCGCATCAACGCCGACCTGCTGACGGCGGTGGCCGACCTGCAGGCCGCGGTGCGGCCGGGCCTGGACCTGCTGGTGCTACCCAAGGTTGAACATGCCCGAGACGTGCAGTTGCTGGCGTCGGCGGTGGCAGCGCTGGAGGCCGATCGCTGCATGGCGGCCGGCCACGTACGCCTGCTGCTGCAGATCGAGAGCGCGCTGGCGCTGCCGCGGCTGCACGAGATCGCCGCCGCCGACGCGCGCGTGATGGGCATGATGCTGGGCAGCGAGGACTTCTCGCTTGACTGCGGCGGCCTGCCCAGCCCCGAGGCATTGATGGCACCGAGCCTGATGGTGCTGCACGCGGCGCGCGCGGCGCGCATCCAGCCCATCGGCTTCGTCGCGTCGATCGCCGCATTGGGCGAGGTCGAAGCCTTCAGACTCGTGCTTGAGCAGGCGCGCGGGCTGGGCTTTCGCGGCGCGGTGGTCGTGCACCCGAAGTTCATCGCCGCCGTCAACGATTGCTACACGCCTGCGCCGGCGCAGTGTGCCGAGGCGCGCGCCATCGTCGACGCTTTCGAGACCGCCGATGCCAACGGGCTGGGCGCGATCCGCGTTGGCACCTTGATGGTCGACAAGCCGGTCTACCGCCGTGCGCTGGCGCTGCTGCGCGACGCCGAGGCGATGGGCGCGGTCGCACCAGCGCCGCAACCGATCCACCCCCCACAACAGACGGAGACTCCATGACGATGCTGACCAAGCGCGACTTCTGCCTTGCCACGCTGGCGGCGGCGCTGCCAAACGCCTTTGCGCAGGCCTGGCCGGCCAAGCCGGTGACGATCCTGGTACCGCAGGCACCGGGTGGCACCAACGACGCGGTCGGGCGCATCCTGGCGCAGAAACTCAGCGAGCGTTTGGGCCAGAGCTTCGTCGTCGACAACCGCGTCGGCGCCGGCGGCAACATCGGGACCGCCATCGCCGCCAAAGCGCCCAAGGACGGCTACACGCTGCTGCTGACCATCAGCAGCACACAGGCCATCAACCCGGCGCTGTACAAGACCACCGGCTTCGACCCGGTGAAGGACTTCGACCCGATCGCCCCGGTCGGCGTGGTGCCCAACGTTCTGGTCGTCAACCCGAGCTTCCCGGCGACGACACTGCAGGCCTTCATCGCCGACGCAAAGGCGCAAAAGCAGCCCTATATGTACGCCTCGGCCGGCAACGGCTCGCTCAACCACCTGCTGGGTGAGATGCTCAGCCGTGCCGCCGGCATCAAGCTCGAGCATGTGCCGTACAAGGGCGTGGCGCCGGCGTTGAACGACGTGCTCGGCGGCCAAATCCCGATGGCCTTCGCGAGCCTGCCATCGTGCATCGGGCATGTGAGGGCCGGCAAGCTGCGCGCGCTGGGCGTGAGTTCGCCGCGACGTTCGCCGGCGCTGCCCGACGTGCCGGCGATCGGCGAGCTCGTGCCCGGTTTCGCCGGCGAGCTGTGGGTCGGCCTGTTCGCGGTCGCCGGCACGCCACCGGCAATCGTCGAGCGCTTGGCGAGCGAGGTCGCTGCGGCGGTCGGCGCCGCCGACACACTCGAGCGCTTCGCCGCGCTCGGTGTCGAGCCTCTGCGCGGCGGGCCGGTGCAGCTGGCGGCGATGGTCAGGGACGACATCGCGCGCTGGGCGCCCATCGTCAAGGCCTCGGGTGCGCAGGTCGACTGAAGCGCGCCGCCTGACCCGGTGGCTGACGGCGGCGGGCAGGTGAAGGCCTGCGGCGAGGTCGTGCCGCTGCGTTGAGCAGCGCCCGCCACTTCCCGGCCCAGGCCCAGGTCACGGCTGGCAGGCCCCCACCCTGCCCATCCGGGCACCGCACAATGGGGACGCGAATTCCCAGAGCCTGCCCATGACCCTTGCCACCGTGCCCCCCGCTGACCTGCGCCTCCATGTCGATGCGCAGGCCCTGGGTTTTGCCGACACCTCCGCGCTGACGAAGGAGCCGCTGCCCTGGATCGGTCAGGAGCGCGCCGAGCGGGCCGGCCGCTTCGGTCTGCAGATGGAGCAGCCCGACTACAACCTGTTCGTGCTCGGCGAGGTCGGCAGTGGCCGAACGTCGCTGATGCGCGAGATGATGATCCAGGAGGCGGCCAAGCGACCGGTGCCGCCCGACCTGTGCTACCTGCACAACTTCGACGTGCCCGAGCGCCCGCTGGCGCTGCGCCTGCCTGCAGGTGAAGGGCGGCTGCTCAAACAGCTGATGGCCGAGCTGGCCCAGACCCTGCAGACAGAGATTCCCAAGCGCTTGCAGGCACCGGACATCGTCTCCGATTGCGAACGCATCGCGTCGATCCACAAAGCCGAAGAGGAAGCGGCCTTCATCGCGCTGAGCCAATTCGCCAGCGCCCGCCATTTCGCCCTGACGCGCGAGCAGGGGCGCCTGGTGTTCACCCAGCGCGATGACCAGGGTCAGCCGCTGACGCCTGACAGGGCGCAGAAACTGAGCGCCGAGCAGCGCGCTGCCATCGATGCCGGCGAGGCCGAGTTGCGCGCCGAGATCGGCCGCTTCATGGAGAAGGCGCGTCCGCGCGAGATCACCATGAACAAGGCGCTGACGGCGCTGCGGCGCCAGCGCATCCAGCCCTTGCTGGATCACGAACTGCAGGAGATGCGCAACCAGCTGCGCAGGCAGATCAAGGACGCGGTCAAGCTGGGCCAGTACCTCGATCAGGTGCGCAGCTACATGCTCGAAAACCTGGAGCTGTTTCGATCCGATCTGGATCAGGACGAGGAGCGCGTCGTCGCGCTGCTGGCGCTGATCTCGCGCTTGCGCGTCAACGTGGTGGTGGACCACCACGGCCAGCAAGGCGCGCCGGTGATCGTCGACGACAACCCGCTGTTTCGCTCGCTGTTCGGCAGCATCGAGTACGAGTCCGAAGACGGCCTGTTGCTGACCGACCTCTCGCGCATCAGGGCCGGCAGCCTGCTCAAGGCCCACGGCGGGTTCTTGATGCTGCACTTGCGCGACCTCTTGGTCGACGCGCTGATGCGCGAAAAGCTGCACCGCTTCCTGCGCAGCGGCAGGCTGCAGATCGAGGAGCCGGGCATGGTCAATGCGCCCGTCAGCGCGGTGTCGCTGCAGCCCGAGGCGGTCGATGTCGAGGTCAAGATCGTCCTTGTCGCGACGGCCGAAGACTTCTATGCCGTGCAGGAAGCCGACCCCGAACTGGCGCGGCGCTTTCGTTGCAAGGTCGACTTCGCCGAGCGCTTCATGGCCACGGCGCAGACGCGTCGCGCCACGGCGATCTTCGTTGCTCATACCTGCACCAAGATGGGCCTGCCGCACTTCTCGGCCGCTGCCGTGGCCGCACTGATCGAAGAAACGCACCGCGAAGCCGAGGACCAGACGCGTCAGAGCGCCCGCTTTGCGCACACCGAAGCACTGGTGATGGAAAGCGCCGGTGTGGCGCGCGGGCGCGGCGCGGCGCTGGCCCAGATGAGCGACGTGCGCGCCGCCATCGACGCGCGCACCCACCGGCACGATTACCCCGAGCAGCGCTTGCAGGAGTCGATCACCGACGGCATTCGCCTGCTGACGGTCAGCGGTGCGCAGACCGGTCAGGTGAACGGTCTGACGGTCATGGACCTGGGCGATTACGCCTTTGGCTTTCCGGTGCGCGTGTCGGCGTCGACCCATGCCGGCGACGAAGGGCTGCTCGACATCGGGCGCGAAGTCGAGATGTCCGGCCCGATCCACAACAAGGGTGTGCTGATCCTGCAGAGTTACCTGGCGGCGCTGTTCGCGCATGTCGCGCCACTGGCGCTCAATGCCGCGGTGGTGTTCGAACAGGAGTACAGCGGCGTCGAAGGCGACTCGGCCTCCTGCGCCGAGTTCTTTGCCTTGCTCTCGGCCCTGTCCGGCCTGCCTGTGCGGCAGGGCATCGCCGTCACGGGCGGGCTCAACCAGCATGGCGAGATCCTTCCTGTTGGCGCCATCAATGAAAAGATCGAGGGGTTCTTCAAGAGCTGTGAATTGCTCGGACTCGACGGCCAGCAGGGGGTGCTGATTCCGCGGCGCAATCAAAGGCACCTGATGCTGGCGCCGCGCGTGGTGGAAGCGGTGGCCGCTGGGCGCTTCCACATCTACACTGCGGACCACGCCAGCGAGGGCATTGAACTGCTGACACAAACGCGCTTCGGCCAGCTCGGCCCGGGCGGCTACCCTGAAGGCACGGTGCTGGGGCAGGCGCAAAAGACGCTGCAGGCCTATCGCCGCGCCTGCCAGGAACGCGGCGCGGTCGCGACCCAGCGCAAGCCGCGCGCGCCGCGGCGCGAACCCCCCGACTCGGGCTAGGAGTGTGGGCGGCAGAAGGCGACGCCCGCGCCTTCTGCCGCCCACGCTCCTAGCTGGTTTCCTGCGCGACGCGCCGACCTGGATCGAGCGGCGGTCGGCCAGCTGTGATGGCACGCACCTGAGCTTCACCCGCCGCTGGCACTTCGGGCGCGGTGACCCGCAAAGCTCGTTTCAGCCCACGACGTCCGCCCACTCAGGCCGCAGCATGGCGGTGCAGGCTTTTCGGCGTCGCCAAGGGCCGAACGCCGGCCGCAAGGCGTTGACGATGCGCGTTGCGACGCCGCCCGAGGCGGACTGGCGTTGCCACGATTCGCGGTACGCGCGCTGGGCTAAGCTGGATGGTGTCGGAAGACTTAACGCAACGATGAGGCAGCGACATGGCGCTCGGGTGGATGACGGTGATCAAGCTGGTGCCGTGGGGCGAAGTGATCAAGAGCGCGCCCGCGGTCGCCGAAGGCGCGCGCAGGCTGTGGGACACGGTGGGGCGAAAGCGCGCGCCTGCCGTCGTCGATGCGGCGCAAGAAGGTGCGCCCGCCCTCTCGGGCGACGACAGGCTGCTGCAACGGCTGGCCGCGGCAGAGGCCGAGATCGCCACACTGCACGAGCAGATGCAGGCGTCGTCGGCGCTGATCAAGGCGCTGGCGGAGCAGAACACCGAGCTCATCCGGCGCGCCGAGACGCAGCGTGTGCGCATGGTGTGGCTGGCCGGTCTGGTGCTGGTGTTCTGCGCCATCGCCGGGCTCAACCTCGCGGTGACCTTGGGACGATGAACGCGCCGGTCGCCTTCGCCGCTGGCGCCGGCCCGCATCAGGTTGCGGCGATGCGACTGATGCACACGATCACCGCGTACGCACGAACGGCTGCGCTCGGGATCGGGCTCGCATGCAGCTGCGCGGCGGCCGCCGATGACCCCTTGTGGTTCGAAGCCGGGCGTCCCGGCGACCAGGCCCATCAAGCCGTGCAACTGCTGGGCGCCGCCGCCAGCCACGGGCTCGAACCGCGGGACTACAACGCCGACGCGCTGCGACAAGCCGTCGCCGCCGCGGCAACGCGCAGCGCGCCGCTGGAGGCTGCCAGGGTCATGCGGCTGGACCAGGCGCTGACCGATGCCATGCAGCGCTACCTGGGCGACCTGCACAGCGGCCGCGTCGATCCGCGCCAGATCCACCACAACTTCCGCCCGGCGCGGCGCGACGCCTTTGACGCGCGGTCCGCGCTGCACGCGGCACTGGCAGCAAGCCGTCTGCCCGAGGCCGCCGCCGAGGCCGCGCCTGGCTTGCCGCTCTACGGGCGTCTGCGCGAGGTGCTGGCACGCTACCGCGCCATGGACGACGCCGCGTGGCACGAGCCGCTACCGAGCCTGCCCGGCGGCAGCCCGAGTCGGGTGGGCAAGCTCGATCCGGGTCAGGCTTACGCGGGGCTGGCGCCGTTGGCGCAGCGCCTGCTTGCCTTGGGCGACCTGGCGCCCGACGCAGGGCCTGCCATGCCATTGCTGCGCTACGAAGGCGTGCTGGTCGACGCCATCAAGGCCTTCCAGCAGCGCCACGGCCTGGTGGTCGACGGCGTGGTCGGCTCTGCCACGATGGCGCAACTGAAGGTGACGCCGGCGGCGCGCGTGCGGCAGATCGAGTTGACGCTTGAGCGACTTCGCTGGACACCGCTGATGCAGGGGCCGCGAATGATCGTCGTCAACATCCCTGAATTCGTGCTGCGCGCCTACGAGGTGCGCGACGGGCGCATCGCGGTGATCCAGGAGATGAAGGTCATCGTCGGCAAGGCCCTGGACACGCGCACGCCGCTGTTCGACGAGGACATGCGATTCATCGAGTTCAGCCCCTACTGGAACGTGCCGCGGTCGATTGCGCGCAACGAGATCGTGCCGCGGCTGCGGCGCGACCCGGGCTACTTCACACGCGAGGACTTCGAGTTCGTGGCCAGGGACGGGCGCGTGCAGTCCGAACTTTCACCGGCCGACCTGGATGCGGTACTCGCTGGCGAGCTGCGCATCCGCCAGCGGCCCGGGCCACGCAACGCGCTGGGCGACATCAAGTTCGTGTTCCCGAACCACGACGCCATCTTCCTGCACCACACGCCAGCCACGGCGCTGTTCGCGCGCGATCGGCGCGACTTCAGCCATGGCTGCATCCGTGTGGAGGAACCGGTGGCGCTGGCGACGTTCGTCCTGGGTGCCATGCCCGACTGGCCCGAGGATCGCATCCGCCAGGCCATGGGCACCGGGCGGTCCCAGACGCTGCGGCTGGCCGAGCCCGTCCCGGTCCTGATCGCCTATGGAACCGTCCTGTTCAAGAGCGGCCGTGTCCACTTCTTCGATGACCTCTACGGCATGGACAGGGTCCTTGACATGGCGTTACGCCGCCGGCTGCCGATTGCCAGACAATCACTCGAATGAGCACGTCACTTCCACTCGCCCGCCGCGCTTTCCTGCGCCGCGCCGCGCGCACGCTGGTGGCCGGCGCCCTGCCGCTGGCAGCCATCCAGGCCCAGGCCGCAGTGCCCGGCGCGCGCGGGCTGGCGATGGTCCATACCCACACCGGTGAGCGCATCGACGTCGTGTACGCGGTCGGCGAGCAGTACGACGCCGTGGCGCTGCGCGCCTTGAACCGTTTCATGCGCGACCATTACAGCGGTGACGTGGGCGAGATCGACCCCAAGGTGTTCGACCTGCTGCACCGCGTGCAGCGCGAGTTCGGCAGCACGCGCGCATTCGAGGTCATCTCGGGATACCGCTGCCCCACCACCAACACGCAATTGCGCGGGACCCGTGGCGGCGGCGTGGCCAAGCGCAGCCTGCACATGGACGGTCGCGCGATCGACGTGCGCCTGCCCGGCGTCGCGCTGGCGGATCTGCGCGACGCGGCACTGTCGCTGCGCGGCGGCGGCGTGGGTTTCTACCCGCGCGACCAGTTCCTGCACCTCGATACCGGGCGCGTGCGCCATTGGTGAGCAGCGGCTGCGCTCACTCCGCCTTGACCAGAGCGACCCGGAACGCCTCCACTTTCGCGGCATACGCGTTGCCATCGCCGTAGGCCAGAAAGCGCTTGTAGCGAGCGTGCGTTCCCAGGATCTTGCGGGCGTGCTTGATGGGGCAGAAGTACTCTTCCGTGCGGGCCAGGATCTCGGTCATGTAGGCGATGAGCCCGTTGCCGTACTCGCAGTAAGTGCAGTGAAACTTCTCGATGAAGTTCAGATAGCCCAGCTGGTGGCGGTCGAACACCAGGTAGTCGGCCCGCCGCACTTTGGCGATGCCGTAAATCGGAAAGCAGCTCCACTGGTAGAAGCTGACGCACAGGTCGAGCATGAGCAGCGGCAGCGCCATGCCGTAGATGATGGGCCCGGTGATCAGGTTCTGCGGCCTGTTCGTCACCAGCCAGCGCAAGAAGTGCGTCTTCAACTTCGTGTGCGCGGCCTTGACCGACGACTCGAACTCCACCCGCTTGCCCTTGATCTGAAAGAACATGCGGCTCTCCTGCTCGTGGACCGCCTTGCTCAGCTCTTCCTCGAGGACCGCCATGCGAGCCAGAATCTGGCTGATTTGATCATTCATGGTCGCGAGCATAGTCGCAGGTCATCCAGACTTGGCGTGTGCCGCCCGCCGGGCTCGCCGCGGCGGTGGCGCAGTGGTGCTGCTGTGCGGGGCGAGCCGCCAGTTCGGTTGGCGCGTATTCGCTCTGACGGTGGCCGCTGCCACATCGGCGCTGCCCATTCTTGTGCTGGCCGGCCGGCAGCGACGCCCTGCCCTGGCATTTCGGGCGCGGTACTTCCGCGAAGCCGCCTTCAGCGCGCACCGGCCGCCTCGAGCAGCCGCACCATCGCCACGTAGCCGCGCGAACGCGCCAGCGCCAGCGGCGTGCGGCCGTCGCGGTCGGCGAGTTGCGTGTTCGCACCGGCCTTGAGCAAGTCCTGCACGACGCGCTGGTGGCGCGGGCCGCCGTCGCCCAGCACCACGGCCTCGATCAGCGCCGTCCAGTGCAGGTTGTTGACATGGTCGAGCGGCGCGCCGGCCTGGATGAGTTGCCGCACCACGCCGTCGTGGCCGAGGTGGGCGGCGGCGATCAATGCCGTGCCGTCGTAGCGGCTGGTGGTCAGCCTGGCGCTGGCGCCCCGTTCCAGCAGCACCGCCAGCGTGGCTTCGTCGTCGGCCACGGCGGCGATGGTGACGGCGTCGTAGCGGTCGTTCTCCAGCGCGCCAAGGTCAGCCCCGGCCCGTGCCAGGGCCCGGATCACGTCATCCTTGCGCGCGAAGGTGGCCACATGCAGCGGCGTGCGGCCCTGGCTGTCACGCGCGTTGACGGCGGCGCGGTCAACACCCGCGACCGCCGCGGCGTTGCCGCGCCAGGCGGCGGCGTGCAGTCCGCTGTAGGCGGCCGCCTCCGCGGCGGTCGGGCCGACCTGGGCCGCGGCCAGGCCGTTGACCAGGGCCAGCCCCACGGCAAGCAGCCGCTTCACTTGAGCTGCTCCTTGACCGACTCCAGCGCGGCCACCACGCACTGATCGTCCAGATGGCCGCCCGGCGCGCCGCCGACACCGATCGCGCCGATGACCTCGTTGCCCGCTTTCACCGGCATGCCCCCGCCCAGCAGCAGGAAACCGGGGATGTGCACCAGGTTGGCCGCGCCGGGGTTCTTCTGCGCGGTCTCCATCATCGCCGTGGTGGCGTTCTTCGCCGAGGCGGATGTGAAGGCCTTGCGCTCGCTCGCAGCGATGGTGTGCGGGCCGGCGTTGTCGGCGCGGTGCAGGGCGCGGATGCCGCCGGCGCGGTCGACCACGGTCGCGGTCACGGCGTAGCCACTGGCCTGGCAGGCCGACACGGCAGCCGCAGCGAGCTGGTTGGCCAGCGTCAGCGTCATGAACTTTTCGCTGCGCGCGCCGCCGGCCAGCGTGAGTGTGGCCGCACTGGCGAGCAGGGCGAGGGTGGTCAGTTTCAGCGTCGTCTTCATCATCGTTGTCCTTGGAGGCCCGGCCGCATCTCGACCGTGACGCCACTGTAGGAATCGCGCGCCGCGCCCGCCATTCGCACGACTACGCCGCGGCCTGCGTAGATCTACGCAGCGCCTGACTCGCCGACCAGTGCCGCGAAGCGCCGGATCAGCTGCGCCAGCGACGTCGTCTCGAGCTTGGCGCCGAGGTTGGCGCGGTGCGTCTCGACCGTGCGCGGCGAAACGCCGAGCACCCGCGCAATCTCCTTGGCCGTCTGCCCTTCGATGACCAGGGCCAGCACTTCGCGCTCGCGCTCCGACAAGCGCGCATAGCGCGCGCGCGTTGCCAGGTCGGCCGCCAGGCGCTCGCGCGAGCGCACATGCTGGCGCACCGCTTGGTGCAGCGCCTCGATCAGGCGCTCGTCGTCGACCGGCTTTTCCAGGAACTCCGCGGCGCCGGACTTGAAGGCGCGCCGGCACATCTCCACCGTGCCATGGCCGGTCAGCATGACCACCGGCTGGTCGACGCCTTGCGCCACCAACTGGTCGAGCACCGTCAGGCCGCTGGTGCCGGGCATGCGCACATCGAGCACGATGGCGCCGACCGCCTCGCGGTCGAAGCCGTCGAGGAAAGCCTGCGGCTGCGGCCATTCGGCCACCGACAAGCCGACGCTGCCGATCAACAAGGCCAGGCCGCGGCGCACGGCGGCGTCGTCGTCGACGAGGTGAATCAATGGGGCGGTCATCGTGCGGCGGCCAGCGGCAGTTCGAGCCTGAACTCGGCGCCCGCGGGCTGGACATTCTGCGCCGACAGTGCGCCGCCCATCGCACTGGCCAAGGATTCGGACAGGCTCAGACCCAGGCCCAAGCCGCCGGCCTTGGTGCTGGTGAAGGGCTGGAACAACTGGGCCAGCAGCTCGGGTGCCAGGCCGGTGCCGCCGTCGTGCACGCGCAGTACGCCACGATCACCCTGCACGTCGATGATCAGCTGCAGTCGCCGCTGCGCTGCGGGCACGCTGTCCATCGCTTGCAGCGCGTTGTTCAACAGGTTGTGCAGGATCTGCTCCAGCGCCACCGGGTCGGCGCTGACATTGACGCCAGCATCCGTGATCTCGGGCTGGATGCCCAGGCGCCGCAGTTCGGGCTGCAGCAGACCGAGCGCGCCGCGCACCGCAGCGCCCAGCGCCACCGGCTGCGCCGCCCGGGCGTCACCCGGCTTTTCGACCAGGCGGCGCAGCCGCGCGACGACATCGGCGGCGCGCCCTGCCTGGTCGCGCGCGTGTCCGAGGGCTTCCTGCAACGTTGCCCGCGGCAGCGGGTCGTCGTCGAGCAGGCGGCGCGCCGCCTGGGTGCTGGCGATCAGCGCCGTCAGCGGCTGGTTGAGTTCATGCGCCACCCCGGCCGCGAGTTCGCCCAGCGCGTTCAGGCGCGCCGTGCGCGCCAGCCGCAGCAACTGCTCGGTCCGCAGGCGCTGCTGGCGCTGGCGCTGCAGCGCCGCCGCCGTGGCCATCAGCACGGCCAGCGCCAGCGCGACGGCCGCCAGCCGCCCCCAAGGCCAGTCGGCCGGACCGGTGGCGCGTTGCAGGTGCAGCACGAAGGGCTGGCTCGGCGTGTCCAGCACCTTGTCGAACACAAAGCCTGGCGTGACGCCGCCGTGCCAGCCGCTGGCCTGCCGACCCGGCTGCAGCGGCAGCCGCTGCGTGCCGTGCGCCAGATCGGCCTTGACGGCGCCGTCGCTGGCGAAGGGCCAGTCGGACCAAGGCACCCAGCGGTCGAGCTCGATGCGCAGTGCAAAGCTCACCGGTACCCCCGCGAGCACCAGGTCGTAATGGCCCGCCGCCCCATCCACCGCCGCCAGCGCCGGCCGTGCGGCGGCGCGCGACCGATCGTCGGCCATTGCCAACGAAGCCTCAGGCCAGGCTGCAGCGGCCGTGCGACGCCAGACCTTCAGCACCTGCGAATAAAGCGCCGGCAGCCGCGTCGACGGATGCTCGTCCGCCGGCGCCGGGTCGAGCAACACCAGCGTGGCCAGGATCGCGTCATGCTGCGCGGCGCGCTGGCTCAGCAGGCGGTGCGCGGTGCGCGCGTCGGACTGGAAGGCCTCGCGCCGCGCCGCGATGTCGGCGCGCACGACCACAGTGCCCAGGGCCACGCTCGCAACCATCCATGCGATGAACCAGCGGGTGAACCAGGACCAGGGCAGTGGCATGCACCGCATTCTGGCAGCGCTGGTGTCTCGGGCCGGCCGCGCCGCGACGGTGCACAAGCCGCAGCCCGCGACCCTTGCCCAGGTCATTCAATGGCCATCGGGCGTTGGGGCGGTTTCCTGGCGCCGACCTTGGCGCCGGCGAGCCAAGCGCTGTTGCCGAGGCCCGATCGCTGATCGGCGCGGGCGGCGGCAAGCCCGGCGATCAGTTCTGCTTGGCCTTGGCCAGCGCCAGGTTCCACATCACGATCAGCTGCTCGTACTCGTCGGTGGCCACCTGCAGGTTGAGCGGGAACACCTTCAGCGAGGCCAGGTCGGGCATGCTGGTGAGCTTGGCCACCGCAATGTCGCTGCGTGTGGGGCGGCGGAAGTTCTCGCGCAGCAAGGTCTCCTGCGCTTCCTTGCTCAGCAGCACGTCGAAGAACTGCTTGGCCTGCACCATGTTCTTGGCGCCCTTGATGATGAACATGCCCTCGGGCCCGAGGTAGGTGCCTTCGGACGGGTAGACGAGCTTGATCTCTTTCTGCCCACCGGCCACGAACTCGTAGGCCGATGACTCGATGGTGATGCCCACCGGGTACTCGCCGGCGGCCACGCTCTTGAAGACCTGGCCCGAACTCTGCACCACCACCGCGTTGCGCGCGATGCGCTCGAGGCCGTCGCGGCCGAACTGCTTGAGCAACCCGTAGACCTGGATGAAGGCGGTGCCCGAACGCGCCGGGTCGGTGATCACCACCTTGCCTTTCCACTCGGGCTTCATCAGGTCGGACCAGGTCTTGGGCATGGCCATGCCCTTGAGCTGGCGCTCGTTGACCATCAACACCATCACGTGCACGTTGGTGCCCACATAGGCGCTGTTCGGGCCGATGAACTGCGGCGCGATGGCCTTGGCCTGGGGCGAGACATAGGGCTCCATCACGCCTTGCGACGCGGCCAGCGTGCCAAAGCCACCGCTCCAGAAGATGTCGCCGCCGGGGTTGGCCGCCTCGGCCGCCATGCGCTTCATCAGCGTGCCGGTGCCGCCTGTGACCTGCTGCACGTTGGCGCGCGGGTTGACCTTCTTCAGCGCCGCTGCCGCGTTGGCAATGGCCTCGGGGTTGTTGGATGAATACAGCACCACGTTCTGCGCCGCGGCGCCGGCCGCGGCAGCGGCCACGCCCAAGGTGATGAGGATCTTGCGCAGCAGCGTCATGGAACAGCCCTTCAGTTGGATTTGGTCGAAAACAGGTTGATGCCCAGAAGTCGTGGCGCCAAGCTTACAGGCACCAGGATCAGGGTCACCAGCACGGCGCCGTAGGCCGAAGCCAGGCCCAGGCGACCGGTGTCGACCTGGCGGAAGATGGCGATCGGCATCGTCTCCAGGCCGCCGGTGTAGACGACGATCGACGCCGACAGCTCGGAGATGGATGTGGCCCACATCAGGATCGCGGCCGAGAAGATCGAGCCCTTCATCACTGGGAGCACCACCTTGAGAAAGGTCTTCAGCGGCGTCACGCCCAGGCTGACCGAGGCTTCCTCGATCGACACCGGAATGTTGAACAGCATCGACGAGGCGTTGCGCACACCAAAGGGCAGGCGCCGCACGACATAGACCAGCACCATGATGAACGCGGTGCCGGTCAGCACCAGCGGGCCGCTGTTGAAAGTCTGCACCAGCGCGATGCCCAGCACCGTGCCGGAGATCGTCAGCGGCACCACCACCGCGTAGTCGAGCAGCGGCGACAGCGGCGACTTGCGCTTGACCACCAGGTAGCTGACCAGCACCGCTAGCAGCGTGCCCAGCACGGTGGCGGTCGACGCGAACAGCAGTGAATTGAGGATGGGCTCAGGGGCCAGTGAGAGCGCACGCTCCATGCTGCGCAGCGACCAGCTGCCCCAGTGCATCACCGGGCCGCGGGCCTCGGTGAAAGCGCCGACGAACACCGCCACCAGCGGCATCAGCGACAGGCTGACGATGACGCCGACCGCCGCCGTGAAGGCCGGCCCGCGCCACGAGCTCAAAGCCCGCGGCGCCGGTGCGCGGCCCGGCGTCATGTGCACCAGACGCCGCTCCACGCCCCATTTCTGCAACACCAATGCGGCGCCGACCAGGCCGATCGAGATCACCGACAAGCTGCTTTGCAGCACCGGGTCGCTGCCCATCTCGCTGACGAACATGCTGTAAGTCATCACCGACAGCAAGCTCACCGGGCCGCCCAGCATCGACGCCAGCGCGAAGTTGCCGACCACCAGCGTGAAGACCACCAGCGCGTTGACCAGGGTCGCCGGCAGCATGGTCGGCAGCAGCACGCGCCAGCGCGTCGCCGCCGGGCTGGCGCCCAGGCTCAGGCTGGCTTCTTCCAGATGACCGTCGAAGCCGCGCAAAGCCGCCAGCACGCCGAGGTAGATGTAGGTGTAGTAGATCAAGGTCATCGAAATGACCAACCCGGTCCAGCCGTAGAAGCTGGGCACGGGCACACCCAGGTCGCGCAGGAAATTGCTCACCACGCCGTTGTTGCCCAGCACCATCAACCAGGATTGGCCGACGATGACCTCGGGGATGATGATGGTGGCGATGGGCAGCACCGCCAGCACCGACTTCAAAGGGAAGTCGTAGCGCGCCACCACATAGGCCAGCGGCACGCCCAGGCCGGCGGCGCACAGTGTGACCACCGCGCTCAGCAGCACGGTGTTGCCGATGGCCTTCAGGTAGTCGCCGCCGCTCAGCACAGCAGCGAAACCGGCGAGCGAGAACCCGCCACCCGGGCCACGCAGGCTGTTGAGCGTGAGCACGCCGATCGGGTAGACGACGAACACCGCCAGCACCGCCAGGCACAGCAGCGACAGCAGCCCCCAGGGCCAGAAGCCAAAGCCCTTCATGAGGCCACGACCAGGCTGCCCGCCGGCACGCGCAGCAACACTTCGTCGCCGACCTGGAAAGTCGCGATGCCGCTGTCCTCGACGCGCAACTCATGCCCGCCGGCGACCTGAATCCGGAACGTCGTCTTCGCGCCCAGGTACAGGCGGCGCGTGATGCGGGCGGCGATCTGGTTGGACCCAGCGGCAACCACCGCGGTGCCCGCGGCCAGCAGCTGCAAGGCTTCCGGCCGCAGCACGAGCTGGCCCGAGCTGCCAGCTTCGAACGCGCCGGTGTCAACGGCCAAGACGGTGTCGGCCAACCCGACGCGGCCGGCTGCGCTCACCGTCACCGGCAGCAGATTGGCCGAGCCGATGAAGTCGGCCACATAGGCCGAGCGCGGCGTCGCATACAGCGACTGCGGCGTGCCCAGCTGGGCGACGCGGCCGCTTTGCATGACGGCGATCTGGTCCGACAGCGCCAGCGCTTCTTCCTGGTCGTGGGTCACGAAGACGGTGGTGATGCGGGTGGCGCGCTGCAGATCGAGGATCAGGTCGCGCATGCTCAGGCGCAGCTTGGCGTCGAGGTTGGACAGCGGCTCGTCCATCAGCAGCACACGCGGCTTGATCACCAGCGCGCGCGCCAATGCCACACGCTGGCGCTGGCCGCCACTGAGCTGGGCCGGCAGCCGCGCCTGCAAGGCCTTCAGGCCGACTTGCTCGAGCGCTTCGAGCGTGCGCGTGTCAACCGCTTCGCGCGCCAGCTTGCGCGCGCGCAGACCGTAGGCGACGTTGTCGTAGACGGACTTGTCGGGGAACAGCGCGTAGTCCTGAAACACCATGCCGATGTTTCGCTCGTAGGCCGGCACGCCGGTGATCTCTTCGTCGTTGAACAGCAAGCGCCCGCTGTCGGGCTGGTGAAAGCCGGCGATGCAGCGCAGCAGCGTGGTCTTGCCGCAGCCGCTGGGGCCGAGCAAGGTGAACAGGCTGCCGTCCTCGATCACCAGGCTGAGCTCTTGCAAGACGGCTTGCTTGTCAAAGCGCTTGCTGATGTTGTCAACGGTGATCCGGGTCATGGGCAGGGTAGGGCGGGGGTCGGGCGGCCAGCATAAGCCAGCCGGTGCTGGCTGGCGACGCACGGACGCGATCGCCGGCGCCGCCGATAATCGCGCACTGCCACTCGCCGAGGCCTTGCCCATGATCGTCGTCCACCACCTCAATGAATCGCGCTCGCAGCGTGTGCTGTGGCTGCTGGAGGAACTCGGCCAGCCCTACGAGATCCGCCACTACGCGCGCGACGCCACGACGCGCCTGGCGCCGCCCGAGCTCAAGGCCGTGCACCCGCTGGGCAAGTCGCCGGTGCTCGAAGTGGACGGCCTGACGCTGATCGAATCGGGCGCCATCGTCGACTACCTCATCCGCCGCCACGGTGGCGCGGCGTTGCGCCCGGCCGAGGATGCGCCCGCGTTCGAGCAGTACCAGCAATGGCTGCATTACGCCGAGGGCTCGGCCATGCTGCCGCTGCTGCTCAAGCTCTACGTGGGCAGGCTGGGCGAGGCCGGCGCGCCGCTCAAACCTCGCATCGACAGCGAACTGGCCAACCACCTGGGTTTTGTCGATCGCAGCTTGCAGGGGCGCGAGTGGCTGCTGGGCGAAACGTTCAGCGGCGCCGACGTGCAGATGAGTTTTGTCGGCGAAGCCGCGCGCGGCCTGCGCAAAGACCATCCGAACCTGGACGCCTGGGTGCGCCGCTTTCAGCAGCGGCCGGCCTACCGGCGCGCGCTCGAGCGCGGCGGTCCGTATTCGATGGCCGAATAGCCGGTCCGGAGCCCGGTCGCTGCACGCGATTATTCGAAGGGCTTCAACTGCTGCAGCAAGGTCGGCAGCAACTCGCTCACCGTCGGGTGGATGTGCATGGCGCGCGCGATGACGCTGCAGGGCTGCCCGGCAGCCATCTGGCCAAGCAGCGTGTGCACGACCTCGTCGCCGTTCAGGCCGAGGACGGCCGCGCCCAGGATCAGCTGGCTGTCGGCGTCGACCAGCACCTTCATGAAGCCCAGGGTCTCGCCGGCTTCGCGCGCCCGGCCGACACGCTGCATCGGCATCTTGGCGTGCAGAAGCTTGCGGCCGCTGGCCCGTGCCTCGGTGTCGGTCAAGCCGACGCGGCCCAGCGCCGGGTCGATGAACAGCGCGTAGCAGGGGATGCGGTCGGCGATGCGCCGCGCGTCGTGGTCGAACAGGTTGGCGACGACGATCTCGTGGTCGTTCCACGCCGTGTGCGTGAAGGCGCCGCGCCCGTTGCAGTCACCCACCGCCCAGACGCCGTCGGCGCTGCTGCGGCACTGTTCGTCGACGACGATGTAGCCGCGCTCGTCGGTCAGGATGCCGGCCTTGTCCAGCGCCAGCCCATCGGTGTTGGGGCGCCGGCCCACCGCCAGCAGCACGTGGCTGCCGACGATGCGCGGCTGCTTGTCGCCGCAGGCCGCGCCGACGGCAATGCCTTGGCCCTGGGGCGCCAGCGAGAGGCATTCCGATCCCATCTCGAAGCGCACGCCTTCGGCTTCGAGGATGGCGCGGATGCCGTCCGACACGTCCTCGTCCTCGCGCGGCAACAGCTGCTTTGCGCGTTCGACCACCGTCACCGCGGCGCCGAAGCGCCGCATCATCTGCGCAAACTCCAGCCCGATGTAGCTGCCGCCGACGATCACCAGGTGCTCGGGCACACGCTCCAGCTGCATGATGGTTTCGTTGTCCAGCGTCTTCACGCTGTCCAGGCCCGGCAGCGGCGGCGTTGCCGCGCGGGCGCCCAGGTTGAGAAAGATGCGCGGCGCGCTCAGGCGCCGGCCCGCGACTTCGAGGGTGGCGGGTGCCACGAAGCTTGCTGCGCCGACGATCACCTCGGTGTGCTTGAGCCCGCGCATCCAGGCCTCGACCCCTGTGCGCGACTGCAGCACGATCGCGTCCTTGCGCACCTTGACGCGCGCCATGTCCACCTGCAGGCCGCCGGTGGAGAAGCCAAACTCGTCGCCGCGCCGGGCCTGGTGCATGGCGCGCGCGCTCGCCACCAGGGTCTTGGTGGGCACGCAGCCGACGTTGACGCAGGTGCCGCCGAAATGCCCGCGCTCGATGACGGCGGTGCGCAAGCCTTCCTGGCTGCAACGCGCCGCAATCGCCGGCCCGGCCTGGCCGGCGCCGACGATGATGGCGTCGAAAGCTTCGATGCTCATGCCCTTGTCTCCTGTGGATCCAATGGCAGACAGTATCAGTATCGCCCCGCATCGACGCCAGCATGGCCGGGCGCGGGGAGATGGGGTCAGCGTTGCAGGGTTTGCCGATCCGCTGGCAGCGGCCGCGCGTCGCTCAGGCCAGCCCCAGCCGCCACAGTGAAGTGACTTCCGCTGCGCGGGCTTCAAACAAGGGGTCGTCGCGATCGGCGGCGCGGCGGTGCTGCGGCCGGGTGTCGATGCGGCCCAGCACCTGCAGGCCGGCGCTGGCGATCCAGCCCTGCAGCTCAGCGCGGCTGCGCAAACCCAGGCGCTCTGCCAGGTCCGACAGGATCAGCCAGCCTTCGCCGCCCGGCGCCAGATGGTCGGCCAAGCCTGCGAGGTAGCCGCGCAGCATGCGGCTGCCGGGGTCGTAGACCGCCGCCTCCAGCGGCGAGCTGGGCTGCGCCGGCAGCCAAGGCGGGTTGCAGACCACCAGACCGGCGCGGCCGGCGGGAAACAGGTCGGCCGCTTGCAGACTGACGGCGCCCGCCAGTCCGAGCCGCTGCAGGTTGTCGCCGGCGCAGGCCAGCGCCGCCGGTGACAAATCGGTGGCGGTGACGCGCAGGCCGCGGCGCGCCAGCAGCGCCGCCAGCACGCCGGTGCCGGTGCCGATGTCGAAGGCCCCGGCGCTGGCCGCCGCCGCCGGCAGCGGCGCCTGCGCCACCAGGCCGACATATTCGCCGCGCACCGGCGAGAACACGCCATGGTGGGGGTGGATCGCCGCGCCCAGCGCCGCAATGACCACGCCCTTCTTGCGCCACTCGTGGGCGCCGATCAGCCCCAGCAGCTCACGCAGCGTGGCGACGTAATGCTCGGTGACTTCGCCACGCGCCTGGCGGCCGGCGGCGCGCAGGTCGGGCGCGCTGGGCAGTGCCACCCCATGGTCGGCGTCGAAAGGCAGCAGCAGCTGGCCCAGGATGCGCGCGCGCTGGGCCTGGCGCTGGCGGTGCAGGTGGAAGGCTTCGGTGAGCGACTGCGCCGGCTTGGCGCTGCGCGGCGCGGGCCGCTCGATGCGCCGCGTCAGCGCCAGCAGCAGCTGGCGGGCGCCGCGGTAGTCGCCGCGCCACAGCAGCGCGCTGCCTTCGCAGGCCAGGCGGTAGGCAACGTCGGCACGCGTGCGCTCGTCGACCAGCACCACGTGCGCAGGCGCCGGATGGCCGGCCAGCGAGCGCCAGCGCGCTTGCTGGGGCCGGCCGTCGTCGTCGGTCCAGTGGATTTGCGGATCGGTGTCGGCCATCGTGCATTCTCGCCGCCGGGTGCTGACGGCCTGGCGCCTGGCTCAGAGCGGTTCGTGCGGCTGGTCGGCGCGGCAACGCCCCAGGATCGTCGCCACGACGAAGGCGTCCTGCGCCGCGCGCCGGCTGCCAAACAGCGCCTGCCTGGAAAAACGGCGCCGCGCCCTTGTCACCGGCGCCACTGGCACGACGGGCGCGGCACGGGGCGCACGGGCCGGGCCGGCACTGGCCGCCAACTGAGCCAGCAATTCGTCGGCTGGCGGCTGAGCGTCGAACTCGTCTGGCGCCAGCAACTCGGGCGGCGCCTCTTGCGCCTGGCGCTTCCTGGCGGCGCGCTGCATCACGATGTTGAACACCATGAAGGCGCCAAAGAGCAGCAGCAACAGCAGTTCGCTGGAAATGCCTTTCATGATGGTCGCCCTCAGGTCGTCGAGCCGCCGCCCTTGTCGTCGGTGCCGGCGATCTCGTCGCGCATCGAGGTGTCGGCCTGCAGGTTCTTCATGCGGTAGTAATCCATGATGCCCATGTTGCCCTGGCGGAAGGCCTCGGCCATGGCGCGCGGCACTTCGGCCTCGGCCTCGACGACGCGGGCGCGCATCTCCTGCTCCAGCGCCACCGCCATCGCCCGGCGCTCTTCGGCCTTGGCCTGGGCGATCTGCTTGTCGGCGTTGGCCTGGTCGATCTGCAGCTTGGCGCCGATGTTCTGGCCGACGTCGACATCGGCGATGTCGATCGACAGGATCTCGTAGGCGGTGCCCGAATCCAGCCCCTTGCTCAGCACATGCTTGGAGATGTGGTCGGGGTTCTCCAGCACATGCTTGTGGCTGACGGCCGAGCCGATGGTGCTGACCATGCCTTCGCCGACGCGCGCGATGATCGTCTCTTCACCGGCGCCGCCGACCAGGCGGTCGATGTTGGTGCGCACGGTGACGCGGCACACGGCGATGAGCTGGATGCCGTCTTTGGCCACAGCGGCGATCTTGGGCGTCTCGATGACCTTGGGCAGCACCGACATCTGCACCGCTTCGAGCACGTTGCGCCCGGCCAGGTCGATCGCCGCGGCGCGCTTGAAGGGCAGCGGGATGTTGGCCTTGTCGGCCGAGATCATCGCGTTGACCACGCGCACGACGTTGCCGCCGGCCAGGAAGTGGGCCTCGAGGTCGTTGATCGAGATCTCGAGGCCGGCCTTGACGGCGCTGATGCGCGCCGTGACCACGGTGGTCGGCGGCACGCGGCGCAGCCGCATGCCGATCAGGGTCATCAAGCCGACATAGGCGCCCGAAGCCCAGGCCGCGATCCACAGCGGAATCGGCACCAGGTACAGCAGCAGCGCCAGGCCCGCGAGCATCGGCAGCAGCAGGCCCAGGCCGCCAATCAGAGCAACAAGTTCATTCATTTCTCAATCCTCTTTGTGGTTGTGGGGCAATTGGTGGACGACAACACGGTTGCCGTCCACCCGGGTAACTTTGATGACTTGACCGGCCTCGATGTGGTCGCCGTCGGAGACGACGTCGACACGCTGGCCGTCGATCTCGGCGATGCCGGCCGGGCGCAGCGGCGATGTCGCGCGGCCACTCTTGCCCAGCCATTGCAGGTCGCTCTCGGGTGCCGAGGCAAAACCTTCGGCTGCGGCCAGGCCTTCGCTCAAGACCAGTTGGCGGCCGAACGGCAGGCGCGGCACGAAGCGCAGCAGCACCAGGCTGGCCAGCACAGCCACCAGCAGCGCGAGCACGACACGCCCTGCGGCTGCCAGCATGAAGGCAGTGCTGAAGCCGGGCCCGACCAGGCTCAGCACCAGGCTGGAGACGATGGCCACGATGCCGAGCACGCCGGCGACGCCGAAGCCGGGGATGACCAGCACCTCCAGCACCAGCAGCACGATGCCGATGAAGCCCAGCAGCAGCTCTTCCCAGCCCGCCAGTTGCACCAGCCAGTGGCCGCCAAAGAACAGCGCCAGGCTGGCGATGCCGATCATGCCGGGCACGCCGAAGCCGGGCGTGCGCATCTCCAGGATGATGCCCAGCATGGCCAGCGTGATCAGCAGCGAGCTGAGCACCGGGTGGGTCAGGAAGCGCACCACGTTCTCGGCCCAGTTGGGCCTGGCCCGGCGCAGCTCGGGCTGGCCCAGGCCGAGTTGCTCGAGCGCGGCTTCGATGCTGTCGGCGCTGATGCTGACGAGCTTGTGTTTGAGCGCCTCTTCGGTGGTCAGCGTCAGCAGCTTGCCTTTTTCGATGACGCCTTCGATCTCGACATCGGCGTCGACCATGGCTTCGGCCAGCAGCGGCGCTCGCTTGCGGCTCTCGGCGGTGGCGCGGAATTCCTTGCGCACAGAGGAGACGGTCTTCTCGCCCACGGGCTCGGCCTTCTCGCCGCCCTGCCCGATATTGACCGGCGTGGCCGCGCCAATCGTGCTGCCGCTGGCCATCACGATGTCGGTCGAGGCCAGCGCGATCAGCGCGCCGGCCGAGATGGCGCGCTTGTTGACGAAGGCGATGCTGCGCATCGGTGAATTGATCAGCGCGTCGCGGATCTGCACCGCGGCATCGACGCGGCCGCCGAAGGTGTTGATCTCCAGCACGACGGCAACCGCGCCGGCTTGCACGGCCTCGTCGAGCACGCGCTGGACGAAGGGCGCCAGGCCGAGGTCGATGATGCCGTCGATGGGCGCCACGTAGACCAGCGGCCGCTTGTCCTGCGCAAAGAGCGAGCTGGCCAGAAGCAGCAGCGCAGCCAAGGCCGCGATGCCGATCCGGCGCATCGATGGGCGGTGCATGTCACTCCTTTGCGGTTGTAGGTGAAGCGGCCGTGAGGCCCTTGGCTGGCGCGGCGACCTCCTGCATCGTCCGCGCGTTCGCAGCACGGGCGCCTGCAGATGCACGAAGTATGTGCGCAATGCAACCCAACCAGACTACACCGGGCTCGACTGGGGTCAAGTGCCGCCGCCCTGGGCAGGCCTGCCGCCTAGTATCGAGCGTGCCCCCCGAACCGGGCACAAGGAGCTGCCGATGGGACTTGCCGCTCTGCTGGGTCCTGCCGCGCTTGTAGTGTGGGCGGCATAAGGCGACGCCGGCGCCTTCTGCCGCCCACGCTCCTAGGCCCCTTTTGCCAAGGCGCTGGCGCCGATGGGCGACACCGAACGCGCCGCGCTCGAAGCCGGCACCGTGGGCTTCGAAGGTGACCTGTTCGCCGGCCGCCCCGACTTCGACGCCCTGCGCGCACGCGGCCCGAATCGGCTGAGCCAAGCCGAGCGAGCTTTCCTCGACCACGCGGTGGTGCAACTCAACGCCTTGCTCGACGACTTCGCGATCGACGAAGCGCGCGACCTGCCCCCAGAGGTCTGGCAGTTCCTGCGCGAGAAGAAGTTCTTCGGCATGATCATTCCGCGCGAACACGGCGGCCTGGGCTTCGGCCACTTTGCCCACGCTGCGGTGGTGACGCGCATTGCCACTGTGAATGTGGCCGCGGCGGTGACGGTGATGGTGCCCAACTCGCTCGGCCCGGCCGAGTTGCTGCTGCACTACGGCAGCGACGCGCAAAGGCAGCATTACCTGCCGCGCCTGGCCGACGGCCGCGAGCTGCCTTGTTTCGGCCTCACCTCGCCTTACGCGGGGTCCGACGCAGCGTCCGTTCCCGACATCGGCGAGCTGATCGAGCGCGAGATCGACGGCCGCCGCGTGCGCGGCTTCAATGTCAATTTCGACAAGCGCTACATCACGCTGGCGCCGGTGGCCACGGTGGTCGGCCTGGCCTTCCAGGCGGTCGACCGCAGCCGGCCCCAGGGCGAACAGGAACTGGGCATCACCTGCGCGCTGATTCCCGTGCCCACCGCCGGCATGGCGATCGGCCGCCGCCATCTGCCAATGAACTCGGCTTTCATGAACGGGCCGATCCGCGGCGTCGACGTCTTCGTGCCGATGGACTGGATCATCGGCGGCGAAGCGCAGGCCGGCCAGGGCTGGCGCATGCTGATGGAAAGCCTGGCCGCAGGGCGTGCGATTTCGCTGCCCGGGCTGGGCGCGGCGCTGCAGCAGACGACGCTGTTCGTCGTCAACGGTTAGGGCCGCATCCGCGAACAGTTCGGCCTGCCGATTGGCAAGTTCCACGCCGTGGCCGCCCCGTCATCACGCGCGTCGCGCTGGACCTGTACGCCACCGATGCCGCGCGCCGCTACACGGCCGCCGCGCTCGACAAGGGCGAACGGCCCAGCGTGGCCAGCGTGGCCAGCGCCATCCTCAAGGTGCAGCTCACCGAAGCCGGGCGCCGCGCCATCAACGACGGCATGGACATCCTGGGCGGCAAGGCCATCATCGGCGGCCCGCGCAACCTGCTCGGCGTGGGCTACCGCCACACGCCGATCGCCATCACCGTCGAGGGTGCCAACCTGCTCACGCGGGCGCTCATCATCTTCGGCCAGGGCGCCGTGCGCTGTCACCCGCATGTGCTGGCCGAGATGAAGGCGGTGGCCGAGCAGGACGCGCCGGCGCTGGGCCGCGCGCTGCTGGCGCATGGCGGCCATGTGCTGCGCAACCTGTGGCGCAGCGTCGCCGGCGCGCGCATCCACGTCACACCGCCGCCGGAATTGCGCGCCGAAGCCAAAGAGATCGCGCGCCTGTCGGCCCAGTTCGCGCTCACCGCGGACCTGGCGATGGGCCTGCTGGGCGGCAAGCTCAAGCGCCTGGAGTTGCTCTCTGCGCGCCTGGGCGACGTGCTCTCGTGCCTGTACTTGGCCTCGGCCTGCCTGTGGCGCTACGAGGTCGAAGGCGAGCCGAAGATGTTGCCGCTGGCACGCGCGGCGGTGCGCACGCAACTGGCGCGCGGCGCGCTGATCCTGCGTGAACTGCAGGCCAATCCGCCTTCACGCGCGCTGGCCTTTGTCTCGCCGCTGCTGCTGGGCGGGACGCGGCGCCTGACGCCCCCGGGCGACCGCGCCGTGCTGGCGCTGGCCGAAGCGCTGCGCACCGACCCGGTCCTGATCGCGCGGCTGTGCCCGGATGTGGGCATGCCCAAACAGGGCGGCCTGCGCGACCTGATCGAAGCGCTGGCGCTGGCCGAGCCGGTGGCAGGCGAACTGGTGGCGCTCAACCACACGCTGCGCCGCACGCGCTCGCTCGAAGAGAGCGCCGCCGGCGCGCGCAACCCGGCCGCCGCGCTGGCCTATCTGCAAGCTGCTGACCGCGTCATCCAGGTCGACGACTTCGCGCCCTGAGCGGCCGCCCCGGCGACGCCACAATGCGTTGCCACTCCTGTGTTGAGCGCTGACTCAAAGCCGCACCATGCCGCACGACCCCCCAGCCAGCGACATCGAAGCCTGCCGCGCCGCCATCGCGGCGCTGGAGGGCCAGCGCGCCACGCTCGGCGACGCCGTGGTCGAGCTGGCCACGGCGCCGCTGCGCGCACGGCTGACCGGCCTGCTGCAGCCCGCCGCGGTGCAGCACCGCCAGCTGACGGTGCTGTTTGCCGACGTCGTCGGCTCCACCGCCATGGCCAGCAGCCTGGACGCCGAAGCCGCATTGGCCGTGCTCAGCACCGCCATGCGACGCATGGCCGACATCGTGCTGTCGCACCAGGGCCGGGTGCTGCAATTCACCGGCGACGGCATCAAGGCGGCGTTTGGCATGGACCAGGCGCGCGAAGACGATGCCGAGCGCGCCGTGCGGGCTGGCCTGGCCATCCGCCAGGCCGGGCGCGAGTTGGCCGAGGCCGTGCAGCTTGAGCATGGCGTTGCCGACTTTGCGCTGCGCGTGGGCGTGCACACCGGCGACGTCGCCCTGGGCGCCGGCGTCGAGGCCGACAACACCGCCATCGGTGCCGCAGTGCACATCGCCGCGCGCATGGAGCAAAGCGCGCCGCCCGGCGCGCTGCGCATCAGCCACGACACCTGGAACCAGGTGCGCGGGCTGTTCGAGGTCGAACCCCAGCCGCCGCTGCCGGTCAAAGGCGTCGAAGCGCCGATGTCGACTTACCTGGTGCGCGCGGCCCTGGACCGTCGCCTGGCCAGTGTCGAACGCGGGCTGCAGGGGCTGAACACGCCGATGGTGGGTCGTCAGGCCGAGCTGCAACGCCTGCTGGACGCCGTGGCCCGCGCCCGCGAAACCCGCCAGCTGCAGGCGCTGACCCTGCTGGGTGACGCCGGCCTGGGCAAGAGCCGGCTGCTGCGCGAATTGACGGCCGCCTTGGCGAGCGACGCGGCGCCGTGCCAGGTCTTGGCCGTGCGCTCGCAGCCCGACGGCCTGCTGCGCCCCTGGGGCCTGCTGCGCGGCCTGCTGGCGGTGCAGTTCGGCGTCGCCGACACCGACAGCGCCGACGCGGCGATGCGCAAGGTCGTCGAGGGGCTGAGCCCGTGGTTCGACGAACGCGGCGAGCGCCAGGCTCAGCTCGTCGGCCAGTTGTCCGGGCTGGACTTCGGCGACAGCCCGCATCTGCGCGGCCTGGACCCGCGCAGCCTGCGCGACCAGGCCTTCGCCGCGCTGCGGGGCTATCTGCACGCACTGTCCGCCAAGGGTGGCGCGCTGCCGGTGCTCATCGTCGAAGACCTGCACTGGGCCGACGACGGTTCGCTGGATCTGCTGCAACACCTGCAGGCGTTTGCGGCCGAGTTGCCGCTGGCACTGATCATGACCGGCCGGCCGGCGCTGCTGACGCGCCGGCCGGACTGGAGCACGCCCGAGACGCTGCTGCAACTGGCTCCGCTGGCTGCGGCGCAACGCGAGGAGCTGGCGCAGGCACTCTTGCAGCGCCTGGACGACGTGCCAGCCCGGCTGACCGCGCTCGTTGTCGGCCAGGCCGACGGCAACCCGTACTACATGGAAGAGCTGGTGCGCCGCCTGATCGACGACGGCGTGATCACGGTCGACGGCTTGCACTGGACCGTGCAGGTCGAGCGCCTGGACAGCGCGCGCCTGCCGGGCACGCTGGTGGCCCTGCTGCAGGCGCGGCTCGACGCGCTGCCAAGCCGCGAACGACAGGCCGCCCGCCAAGCCAGCGTCATCGGCCATGTGTTCTGGGACGACGCGCTGCGGGCACTGGATGTCGACGCACCGCAGGCCTTGCCGGCGCTGCAAAGCGCGGCCTTTGTGCGGGCGCGCGAGCACAGCGACTTTGAAGGCACGGCCGAGCGCCAGTTCGACCACCACCTGCTGCACCAGGTGACCTACGACACGCTGCTCAAGGCCGAGCGCCGCCTGGGCCACGGCGCGGCGGCGCGCTGGCTCACCGAGCGCACGAAGGGACGCGGCGCGGAGTTCCTGGCCATGACTGGCGAGCACGCCGAACACGCCGGCGAAACGGCGCTGGCGATCGACTGTTTCGAGCAAGCTGGCAAAGAGGCCAGCAAGCGCTTCGCCAACACCGCCGCCTTGTCCTGGCTGCGCCGCGCCGTGGACTTGTTGGGCGAGTCGGGGCCCGCGCGCCGCTTCGATCTGCTGAGCGAACTTCAATCCATCGCCGACACCGTGGGCGATCGTTCTGCCCAGGATGCCGTGCACGCCGAGATGGCGGGCGTGCTCGAGCGCCATCCCGACGACGCCCGTCAGGCGCGGCTGTGGTATTCGCTGGCCATGCTGGCTGATCGACGTGGCGATCGTGTTCAGTCGGAGCGCGACGCCCGGCAGGCCTGCGACCTGGCCGAGCGCTGCGGCGCTGCCGAGACCGCCGCGCTGTCGCATGGCTTGCTGGTCTGGCTGCACATCGCGCGGCACGAGAACGACGCGGCGCGTGAACATGTCGCGCCCGGCCTGCGCTGGGCCGGTCGGATCGAGGCCGAGAGCGAGCGGGCGCCAACCGAGGCCCGCCTGCTGACCTTGTCGGCGATGGTTGCAATGCGCCTTTCCCACTACGACGAGGCGCGCGAGACCTTGCTCGACGTGCTGGCACGTGGCGAGGCGCTGAGCTCGCCCCGCGTGCAACTCGGCGCGCTCGACAACCTGGCAGTCCTGGACGCCCAGCGGGGTCGGTTGGACGAATTGGTCCACTGGGGCGAGCGCATGCTCGCGCTGGCACAAGCGACAGGCAATCTGCCCTACGTGGTGAAGGCGCAGTGGCGTTTGAGCAGGGCCGCGAATTTGCACCACGACAGCGCCGCGGAGCTTTTCTGGTGCGAGCGCAACCTGCCGCTCACGCGCGCTGTCGGTGATCGCGCCATGGAGGCGCACACGCTGCGACGGCTGGGATCGTTGCGCCGCCAGCAGGGCGACCCCGCTGCCGGCCTGCAGCTGTACCAGCAGGCGCAGGCCGCGCTGCGGGCCATGAACGACCTGCTGCCAGCCAACGAGACCGCCGCCTATGCCGCGTTCTGCGAGATCGAACTGGGCCGACCCGAAGCGGCCCTGGCGACGGTGAATGCGCTGCTCGACGCCTTGAACGGCGAGCTCGCAGCGGTGCGCGCGCCCGACACGGTGGCTTTGCGCTGGTTGTGCCACCAACTGCTCGGGGCCTTGGGTGATGCGCGCGCCGATGACCTGCTCGAACAACTGCACGGCGACGTCCAGGCGGACGTTGCCAACCTCGCTCAGCCGCACGACCGCGATCGGCTGATCCAGGATCGGGAGGACTACAGGGATGTCGTGGCCGCGTACCGTCGCATGCGCGGCGAGCTGAACGCTGCGGGCTGAGGCAGCGCCTCGCGCTCGGCGCCGGGCCGCGTGCCGGGCGAGGACCACGGCTGCCAGGGGATCGTCATGGACCCCGCTTCGGACGACGACGGTTCTTGTCGACGCGGTGCAGATCTGCGTTCAATGCCAACGCGCCGCGCCAAAGCAGCGCGGCTGGAACCAGCGCGGTGCCGGCGCGAACGCCAGGCCTGCCTTGCCGGCAGGGCGACCCGCCTGGCGCACGGGATGAGGGTCCGAGGCCTCGGCCTGAGGGCGTCGACTTCGCGCCCTTCAGGCCGCAGCGACTACTTCGAGGCCGGCTTGGACTTGCCCGCGGCCTTCTTGGCCGCCGGCTTCTTCGGCGCAGCCTTTTTCAGCGCGACCTTCTTGGGCGCAACCGTTTTGGGCGCGACTTTCTTGGCCGCGCTCTTGGTCGCTTTTTTGGCCGCCGTCTTGGCCGGTGCCGCCTTCTTGGCCGGCGCAGTGGCAGGCTTCTTGGCCACCGGTTTCGCGGTCATGGCCTTCTTCAGCGCCTCCTTCTTGCTCTTGGCAGCCCGCATCGCCGCCTTGGCCTCGGCCTCGATGGCCCGCTTCACCGCCTTGGCCTTGCGCTCGGCGCGGGCCTGGAAGGAGGCCATCGACTTGCTGGCCTGGGCCTGCGAGGCGGCGAGCTTCTTCTCTGCCGCGAGCACCGAGCGGCGCGCCGCGTTGCCGGCTTTCTTGAGCTGGTTCTCGGCCTTCTTCAATTGCGCCTCGGCCTTCTTGACCAAGCCACTGACCGTGCGCTGAGCCTGAGCGCGGCGCTTCAGCACCTTTTGCTTGGCCTTGCTCAAGCTGCCGGCGAGCGCATCGCCTGCGTCGTCAATTTGGTGCGACACCGCGGTGCCGACTTCCTGCGCCGCAGTGGCGAGGTGGCCGGCGGCTTTCGCCAGTTCGGATTTCTTCTTCGTTGCCATGGTCTTCCTTTTGGGGTGAGTGCCGCCCGAGCTTAGTGGGCTTGAGGCCTGAGTTCGGCGTCGGGTCTTGAGTGTTGCCAACGACCCCGCCGCTGATGCGCATTGTGCCGCCGCCATGATGCGGTCCATTCGAACCACAGGGCCGGTGCGATGAAGAGGGGCGTTCGTCCCGGGTTTGCGGTTTCGCCGGAAGGGAAAGACGCAACACGGGACCCCTGCCACGCCGCCATGGGCGCCACAGTCGAAATCGCCATCGGCCGATCGTGTCGCCGCAGATGGCCAGGGTTAACCGCCATTCGATTCTGGGGGGGGGGGGACGCGCGGCGTAGACAGCGACACCGCGGGCACGTCAAATCAAGGCTGGCGCGGGATCAGCAAATCGGACCGCGGCAGGTTGATGTCGACAACACAAGGGAGCGATAAGAATGAAAAGGCGCTGGATTGCGGCTGCCGCCGCCACGATGTGGCTCGCTGGTGTTGCCAGTTCGTACGCCCAGACCTCCGTCATGGCGCGGGCATGGAGCTGGGACTTTGCTTGGAGCATCTACGACGCGAACCCGAACGACGGCCTCGCGCCGAGCGTTTCGTTTCTCGACCCGGTGAATGCCTGGCGCTCGTTCGCCAACGTTCGATTCGAGGAAACCACGACAGGCGATCTGGTTGCGTTCGAAAGCGGCTCGGGCTTCTCGGCCGCGGGTGTCGAGCCGGCGACGGTAAGCAAGGCAGTTTCTTCAACTGCCTTGCAAGGCAGTGCGGGAATTCGCTCATACGACGGCGGGACAGCGGCCTCGATCAGGCTGGATGGTCCCGGCCTTTTTGGGACCGCCCATGCAGGCATTTCGTCAACGGCGACCGGCCCCCTTTCGGCCACTTTCTATAACCTCGTGCTCGGTCCCGGCACCGGGCTGCTCATGTCGACCTGGGCCCAGGTCGATCGATGGCTGCAGCCGGAATCCATGACCGGCAGGCTCGACTATGCCGACGCCTACGTCGAGCTCTTCACCCAGTTCTCGCGGCCCGATGCCAACGGCCTTTACAGCGCAAGCCTGCGTGTGCAGTCACCCAGCGTTGTGTCGCGAGTCTCCGGCCATGGCGGCGATCGACCCTTCGTCTGGCACACAACCAACAGAGAGCAGCTTTCGCTTCAGTTCGAGAACCTCACCGATGGGCCCTTGGTGGGCCGGATCAGGGTCAGCACCAACGTGTTCGCCCGTTCTGGCGCCGTCGCCGTTGTCCCCGAGCCCGCCAGCGCGGCGCTGCTGTTCATCGGCGGGGGCGTTCTGTTGGTTGCCATGCGCCGCCGCGCCGGCAAGCCGGCGTAGGCGACGGGGTCGGCGCTGCCGGGCCGCCCGTCACAGCCCGTCAATGCGCGCCACCTCCACCGCCGGGTCCGGCGGCGGGGTCAGGTCTTGCCTTTTGCCTCTCGCCGAGGAGGAACTTTCCGTGGCGCAAGGCGCAACGCAAGACCTTTCCACCTCGCCCGTCACAGCCCGTCAATGCGCGCCACCTCCACCGCCGCGCCCACCCGGGCACTGGCCAGCAAGGCCTCCAGCGTGGCCATGTTCTCCAGGCTCAGCCGGATGTCGACGGCCAGTTCACTGGCCATCGGCGGCTTGTGCACCAGGGCCGCAAAGTGTTCGGCCTCGAAGCGAAAGCCGTTGCCGCGCTCGAAGGCCTGAAGCTCGGGCTCTTGCTGCCAGCCGGCGCTGCGGCGCAGGCGCAGCACGCCCAGGCGCGTGTCGGTGGT
>JAUYAJ010000529.1 GCA_030693565.1 Rubrivivax sp. | reverse complement strand
GAGGTCGAGCACCGCATCCTGGTCGATCCGCGCCGCGCCGCCTTCTACGGCCCCGACCCGAAAACCTTTCCGATGCACGAGAATTGCCGCTACAGCGTCGAAGGTGTGGTCTGCAAAGTGCCCGAAGGCCAGTACTTCGTGATGGGCGACAACCGCGACAACTCGCAGGACTCGCGCTTCTGGGGCTTCGTGCCCGACCGCAACATCGTCGGCCGCGCCTTCTTCGTCTGGATGAACTTCGGCGATCTGGGCCGGATCGGCCGCTTCCATTGAGCCGCTGGCAGCACACAGGAGTCCCGTGCAGATGAAGCGAACCGATGTCAGGCTTCAGCGTCGCGCTCAGCGCGGCATCTCGCTGTTCGGACTGCTGTTCTGGGCCATCCTGATCGGCTTTGCCGGCTATCTGATCGTGCGCGTGCTGCCGACCTTGAACGAGTACACGACGATCCAGCGCACGGTCGACAAGATCGCCGCCACAGCGCCCGCCACCGTGCTCGAGGTGCGCAACGCCTTCGAAAAGCAGAAGGAGATCGAGTACGCGATCTCCTCGATCTCTGGCGCCGACCTGGACGTCACCAAGGTCAACGACAAGCTCGTCATCGGCTTCGCCTACAACCGCGAGATTGCGCTCGGCGGCCCGGTCTACCTGCTGCTCAAGTACGAAGGGCGGTCGAAGTAAGGCATGACGATGGACGGCCGACTCGACACCTTGCAGCAACGACTGGGACATCGCTTTGCACAGCCGCGCCTGCTGACGCGCGCGCTCACCCATCGCAGCTACGGCACCGACCACAACGAGCGCCTCGAGTTCCTCGGTGACGCGGTGCTCAACCTGGCGGTGTCGGCGCTGCTGTTCGAGCGCTTCTCGGGCTCTGACGAAGGCGACCTGACGCGCGTGCGCGCCCATCTGGTGCGCGAAGACAGCCTGCACAGAGTGGCGCTGTCGCTGGGATTGCCCGAGGTGCTGCGGCTGTCCGACGGCGAGGCCCGCGGCGGCGGCGCCCAGCGGCCGTCGATCCTGGCCGATGGCGTCGAAGCCTTGATCGGCGGCACCTTCGTCGACGGCGGCTTTGACGCCGCGCAGGCGCTGGTGCGCAAGCTGTTCGGCGACGTCATCCTGGCCACCGAGACCGACAACTGGCGCAAAGACGCCAAGACCGAATTGCAGGAATGGCTGCAGGCGCGGCGCCACCAGGTGCCGTCGTACCGCATCGCCGCCACCCGCGGCCAAGCCCATGCGCAGACCTTCGAGGTCGAATGCGCGGTGCCGGCGCTCGGGCTGGCACAGCAGGGCGAGGGGCGTTCGAGGCGCAGCGCCGAACAAGAGGCCGCGCGCCGCATGCTCGAAGCCTTGAAGGCGAGCGACAAACCAGGCGGGCCGCTGGGTTCGTGAATGTGATGAACACACCGACTCTCCCCACCCCCGCCCCCACGCCCACTGACGGCGCCGTGCCCACCGCGCAGCGCTGCGGCCTGATCGCCATCGTCGGCCGGCCCAACGTCGGCAAGTCGACGCTGCTCAACGCCCTCGTCGGGCAGAAGATCAGCATCACCTCGCGCAAGGCGCAGACCACGCGCCACCGCATCACCGGCATCCGCACCATCGGCCCCGCCCAGTTCGTCTTCGTCGACACGCCGGGCTTCCAGATGAAGCATGGCACGGCGATGCACCGCACGCTGAACCGCACCGTGTTGTCGTCGCTATCAGACGTCGACGCCGTGCTCTTCGTCGTCGAGGCCGGCCGCTTTGGCTTGCAGGACGCCAAGGTGCTGGGCCTGCTGCCGCCAGGCAAGCCGGCGCTGCTGATCGCCAACAAGCTCGACGCCGTGCAGCGCCGCACTGACATCCTGCCCTGGCTCAAAGGCATGCAGGAGCGCCATGCTTTCGCCGAGTACGTGCCGATGTCGGCCAACAAGGACGCCGACGTCCAGCGCCTGTTCGGCATCCTCGCCCCCTACCTGCCTGAGCAGCCCTGGTTCCACGAGGAAGACGCGCTGACCGACCGCAGCGACCGCTTCCTGGCCAGCGAGATCGTGCGCGAGAAGCTGTTCCGCCTGACCGGCGAGGAGTTGCCCTATACCTCCACCGTGGTGATCGACAAGTTCGAGGAAGAGGGCAACCTGCGCCGCATTGCCGCCACCATCGTCGTCGAACGCGACGCTCACAAGGGCATGATCATCGGCGAGGGCGGCGAGCGGCTCAAGCGCATCGGCAGCGAAGCGCGCCAGGAGCTCGAACGCTTGCTCGAAGCCAAGGTCTTTCTTGAGCTCTGGGTCAAGGTGCGCTCGGGCTGGGCCGACGACGAGAGCCACCTGCGCGCCTACGGCTACGAATGAGCGCGCGCCGCGGCGCCGCGCCGCTGGCCGCCTACGTGCTGCACCAGCATGACTGGAGCGAGACCAGCCTGATCGTCGAGCTGTTCACACGCGAGCGCGGTCGCGTCGTCGTTGCCGCCAAGGGCGCCAAGCGACCTTACTCGCAGCTGCGCGCCGTGCTGCTGCCGTTCCAGCGCATCAACGCCCAGCTCGGGCGCACGCCGGCCGACGAAGCGGCCGAGGTCCACCTGCTGCGCGGCGCCGAATGGGCCGGTGGCCTGCCGATGCCGGCCGGCGCGGCGCTGCTCGCCGGCTTCTACATCAACGAACTGCTGCTCAAGCTGCTGGCGCGCCAGGATGCCCACCCGGCGCTGTTCGACTTCTATGCCGACACGCTGGCGGCACTGACCGCGGCCGACGAAGGCGCTCGCCAGGCGGCGCTGCGCGCCTTCGAGCTGATGCTGCTGCGCGAGCTCGGTGTGCTGCCCGAGCTCGACGTCGTCACCCAGACGGTGACGCCCGTGCAGCCGCAGGCGCGCTACGGCCTGGACGCCGAGGCCGGCGTGGTGACGACAGCGGCCGAGCCGGCACTGAGCGGTGCCGCGCTGGTGGCACTGGAGGCCGCGCTGGAGCATGGCAGCGGCGCCGCGCTGCGCCAGGCGGTGGCGCCGGTGACCGCGGCGCTGCGGCCGCTGCTGCGCGCGCTGCTTCACTATCATCTGGGCTCCGCGCTGCGCACGCGCCAGGTCATGGTCGACGTGCACAAGCTGATCGAACCCGCCGTGCGCACGAGGCCCACACGATGAATCCGCTGGTCGCCCCTGAAAGCCGCGCCGCCGGCCGCCCTGGCGGCGCACCGACGGCCTTGTCGGTCAACCTCAACAAGGTCGCCTTGCTGCGCAACACGCGCCACCTGGGCATACCCAGCGTGCTGCGCGCTGCCACGCTGTGCCTGCGGGCCGGTGCCGACGGCATCACCGTGCACCCGCGGCCCGACGAGCGCCACATGCGCGGCCACGACGTCCACGAATTGGCGGCGCTGCTGCGCGACTGGCCGCAGGCCGAATACAACATCGAAGGCAACCCCTTCCACAACCTGATGGCCTTCGTGCGCGAGCAGCGGCCGCAGCAATGCACCTTCGTGCCCGACGGCGAAGGCCAGTTCACCTCCGACCATGGCTGGGACCTGGCGGCCGACGGCGAGCGGCTGCGGCCGCTGATCGCCGAGGCGCGCGCGCTCGGCGTGCGCGTCAGCCTGTTCATGGACCCGCTGCCGGAGGCGATGGCGCTGGCGCGCGCCGTTGGCGCCGACCGCGTCGAGCTCTACACCGAGCCTTATGCAGCGGCGTTTGGCCGGGCCGGGCAGTCGGCGCAGCTGGCGCGTTTCAGCGCCGCAGCCCAGGCGGCCCAGGCCGCCGGGCTGGGCGTCAACGCCGGCCACGACCTCAACCGCGACAACCTGAGCGACTTCCTGCGCGCCGTGCCAGGCGTGCTCGAGGTCTCGATCGGCCACGCGCTGGTCGCCGATGCGCTTGAGCTCGGCTTGGCGGAAACCGTGCGCGACTACCAGCGCTGCATCCGCCGCGCTGGCGCCGCGCCATGATTTACGGCATTGGCACCGACGTCTGCGACATCCGCCGCGTTGCCGCCACACTGGCGCGGCGCGGCGAGCGCTTTGCCGAGCGTGTGCTCGGCCCGGCCGAGCTCGAAGTCTTCCGCGCCCGCCGCGCCCGCACCGAAGGCCGCGGCGTGCGCTTTCTGGCCACGCGGTTCTCGGCCAAGGAAGCCTTCTCCAAGGCCATTGGCCTGGGCATCCGCACGCCGATGAGCTGGCGGGCTTGCGAGATCCTCAACGAAGCCAGCGGCAAGCCCGTGATCCGCCTGCACGGTGCGCTGGCAGCGTGGTTCGCTGAACGCGGCCTGCGGGCCCAGGTCAGCGTCAGCGACGAATCCGACTACGCCACCAGCTTCGTGGTGGTTGAAACCCAGGAGCTGTTTCGATGAGCCCGCATTGCCCCGTCGTTCTCGACATCGCCGGCACCAGTCTCAGCGCCGCTGATCGCCGCCGCCTGCGCCACCCGCTCACCGGTGGCGTGATCCTGTTTGCCCGCAACTGGGTGAACCGCGAGCAACTGAGCACGCTGTGCGCCGAGATCAAGTCGCTGCGGCCTGACCTGCTGATCTGCGTCGACCACGAAGGCGGCCGCGTCCAGCGTTTTCGCACCGACGGCTTCACCCACCTGCCGCCGATGCGCGTGCTCGGTGAGCTGTGGATGAAAGACGCGCTGGCCGCCACCGACGCCGCCAGCGCCGCCGGCCAGGTGCTGGGCGCCGAACTGCGCGCCTGCGGCATCGACCTCAGCTTCACCCCGGTGCTCGACCTCGACCACGGCCCCTCGGGCGTGATCGGCGACCGCGCCTTCCACCGCGACCCGCGCGTCGTCACCATGCTGGCCAAGAGCCTGATGCACGGCTTGCTGCGCGCCGGCATGGCCAACTGCGGCAAACATTTCCCCGGCCATGGCTGGGTCGCCGCCGACAGCCACCTCGAAGTGCCGGTGGATCGCCGCGGCCTCAAGGCCATCCTGGCCGACGATGCCCGGCCCTATGAATGGCTGAGCACGACGCTGACCAGCGTCATGCCGGCCCATGTGATCTTTCCCAAGGTCGACGCTGCGCCGGCCGGCTTCTCGCCGCGCTGGCTGAAGGAAATCCTGCGCGAGCGCCTGGGCTTCACCGGCGCCGTCTTCAGCGACGACCTCAGCATGGCTGGCGCGCGCAGCCTGCACGGCCGCGAACTCAGCTTTGCCGAAGCGGCGGCGCTGGCACTGGACGCCGGCTGCGACATGGTCTTGCTGTGCAATCAGAGCGTCGATGGCGGACAGGCGGTTGACGCCTTGCTCGACGGCCTGGCTGACGAACAAGCGCGCGGCCACTGGCGCAGCGACGCCGACAGCGAAGAGCGCCGGCTGGCGCTGCTGCCGCGCAGCCTGCCGCCGATGTGGGACGACTTGATGCGCAACGCCAGCTACCAGCGCGCGCTCGAACGGCTGCCCTGAACGGCTGCCTTGCGCGCCTGCGGCCTGTTCAGTCGGCGCTGGGCAGGGTGAAACGAAAGCAGGCGCCCTGGCCGGGTGCGGCCTCGGCCCAGACCGTACCGCCCTGGCGCTCGACGGCGCGGCGCACGATGCTCAGGCCGACACCATGGCCTTCGAAGCGGCTGCCATGCAGGCGGCTGAAGGGCGCGAACAATGATGCGGCGCGCGCCGCGTCGAAGCCGACACCGTTGTCGCAGACCTGCAGGCGCACCGCACCCGAGTGCGCCTCGCCGGTGATCTCGACGCGGGCATCGTCGCGCAAGGCGCTGAACTTCACCGCGTTGCCGATCAGGTTGGCCCAGACGGCGCGCAGCAGTTCGGGGTCAGCGCGCACCGCCGGCAGGCTGGGCAGCACGAACTCGGGCCAGCGCCCGCTGGCCGTCAGGCGCAGCTGATCGACGACTTCCTGGGCGATGCGGCGCGGGTCGACACGCTGCGGCCGCAGTTCGGCGTCGCCCACACGCGCCAGTTCCAGCAAGGTCGACACCAGCCGTGCCGAGTCGTCGGCCTGGGTGACGATGGCCGGCAACGCGCGCCGGGCGACGCTGTCGTCGCCGTTGTTCAATGCTTCTTCGGCCATGCGCGCCAGCCCGGCGATGCCGCCCAGCGGGCCGCGCAAGTCGTGTGAGACGCTGCGGTTGAAGCTCTGCAACCCGGCGACGATGCCTTGCAGGTCGGCGGTGCGCTGGCTGACGCTGTCTTCCAGCGTCGCGTTCAGCGCCGTCAGCGCTTGCTCGGCGGCCAGGCGGCGCTTCATCTCGGCTTCCTGGGCGCGGCGCCGCCGCAGCAGACTGACCGAGGGCAGCGACAGCCCGACCAGCATCGCCGGCAGCACCGCCCAGTAGCGCATCGCCACCGGGTCGGCGCGGGTGACGACGAGCACAACGGCCAGCAGAGGCACAGTCAGCAAGGCCGCGGCCAGCCAGCCGTGGCCGGCACCGGGCTCGCGCCGCGCTGCCCACCAGGCCAGCGCGCCCATGGTGGCAAACGAGACCGCTGTCAGCAGGTGGACCCAGACCCGCAGAATGGTCACGCCGGTGAGGTCGACCAGGGCCACGGCGCCGGCAAAAGCCAGCGACGGCGCGACGACCAAACCCAGTGCCCAGTGCCGCAGCGGCCGCGGCACGTCGAGGTAGGCCACCAGTCCCGGGCCCATCGCGGCCATGGCCAGGCACATGACGTAGAACCAGGGCGAGGGGTCGAGCTGCGGCCCGCTGGGCAGGTGCAGCCGATTGAAAACAACCCAGACCGCCAGCGTGGCCATGCTGAGCGCAAACCAGCCCATGCCCGGTTCGCGGTCGCGCCAGCGGATCGCCAGACAGGTCAGCGCGGTGATCAGCAACACCAGGGCAACGATGTCGGTGCCGGCGTAGGGTTGGGTCGAATAGTCCAGCGGCTGCTTATCGATGGGCTTCTCCCTAGCGGGTCTGCACGCTCAGCATGCGGGTGCAGGCCGCCAACGGCCCATGGTCGCCATTCTCGCCTGCTCGAACGCCAAAACGCCAGCGCGGCGGGCCGTTTCCGGGCCGCCGCGCTGGCAGGGGGTGTGCGGCCGCAGCCGCACCGGGTTCAGCGTGCCGCGTTCTCGAACGGCAGCTTCAGTTGCGACAAGTCCTTGCGGGTCTCGACCAGCACCAGCGGGCCTTCGTCGACAACGACCACCGGCTTGGGCTGGCGCGGCACATGAACCGGCTTGGGCGCATTGGCCATCGCGTCTTGCGCCGCTTGCACCTTGCTGGCGTCGGAGTTGACCCACTCCAGGCCAACACCGCCAGCGATCGTCTGCAGTTCGGCGG
>JAUYAJ010000517.1 GCA_030693565.1 Rubrivivax sp. | reverse complement strand
TGCTCTGCGAGGTGTGCAAGCGGTGGTAGCGGTCGGCGACGAAAAGCAGGCCCGTCACTTCGCCGTCCCAGACCAGCGGCACGCCCACCAGCGCAGCGATGCCTTCGTCGCGGAACGCCGCGTCCAGACCGGCGTCGTGCTCGAAGCGCACATCGTGCAAATAGTCCGGTGTCACAAATGGCAGGCGGGTCGCCATGACGACGCTGACGACGCCGCGATCGTGGCGCGCCACCATGCCCGAGGTGCTCTGCTGCATGGCGCCGTCGGCGGCCAGCACATGAAATTCGCCGCGGCTGGCGTCGTAGACCGACAACCAGGCGACGTCAGATCCCAGCAGGTTGCGTGCCCGCAGAACGATGGCGCTCAGCAGGCTCTGCAGGTTCAACCGGCTGGTCAAGGCCTGCGCAGAGTCGATGACCGCGAGCATGCCGCGCTCGCGCTGTTGCTGCAGCTCCAGGCGATTGCGAATCGCCATCGCCATGCGCACCGTCTCGGCGAGCGTGGACTTGCCGGCCACAGCGTCCGGCAGCGCCTCGACCTCGGCCAGGCAGCGGGTGAAGTCTTCGGCAGGCGCGCCCTGGTGCAGCAGCTGTATCAGCGCCGCGGTCAGCGGGCCGGCGTCGCCACTCGACGTGGGGGCAATGCTTGTCATGTGGGATCTCTGGTGTCGTCCTGTGTGCGGCCAAGCGCCGTCTGTGTCGTCGACAGGCTACCAGAGGGTGTGCTGCCGGGCGCGGGCAAATGCAGGCCGGCAAAGACACTGAAATGGGCGCCAAAGTGTGCGCGCAGCACATTGGTCGTCAGCTCCGATGCACAGAGACTGCAGGCACTTTCTGTCGCACAGCATCGACCTGCAGCCGCCCATCGGCGCAGCACGAGCACCCAAGAGGAATCGCATGCCCATACTGGACTCGCTTCGCCCAATGCCCCATCTGCGTGTGCTCGTGACGGCGGGTGCCAATGGCATCGGCGCGGCCATCGCGCGGGCGTTTCACGAGGCTGGGGCACGGGTTCATGTTTGCGACATCGACCGCAGCGCCCTCGACCGCTTGACGGCCGAGCTGCCGGGCATCACCGGCAGCATGGCCGACGTCGCGGTGGCCGCCGACATTGACCTGGTGTTCGACGATGTGCAGGCGTCGCTCGGCGGGCTGGACGTGCTGGTCAACAACGCTGGCATCGCGGGCCCGACGGGGCCGATCGAGAGCATCGAGGGCGCCGGGTGGGAGCGCACGATCGCCGTCAATCTGAACAGCCAGTACTACTTCGCCCGGCGCGCAGTACCGATGCTCAAGCAGTCGCTCGCCGGCCCTTGCCTGATCTCGATCGGTTCGGTCGCGGGGCGCCTGGGCTACGCCTACCGCACGCCCTATGCGGCGAGCAAGTGGGCCATCGTCGGCTTGACAAAGTCGCTGGCGATCGAGCTCGGGCCGCACGACATCCGCGTCAACGCAATCCTGCCCGGCACGGTCGAAGGCGAGCGCATGCGCGGTGTGATCGCCGCCCGCGCCGCAGCCGTCGGCGTCAGCGTCGACGAGATGCGCCAGCAGTACCTGAGCAAGATTTCGCTGCGCCGCATGGTCGATGCCGACGACGTCGCCGCACTGGCGCTCTTTCTGTGTTCGCCGGCGGCCCGAAACATGACGGGCCAGGCCATCAGCATCGACGGCAACGTCGAGTACCTCTGACGCCACGCCGGCGTGCGCAGAGACCCCTACCCACGTTCAAAGGAGACGAAGATGAATGCTGTTCGATCTGCGATTCACGCTGCCATTCCCCTGGTCGCGCTGGTGAGCGGCCTGGCCCAGGCCACGCCGGTGAAGATCGGCGTGCTGGAGACGCTGTCGGGCCCGCAGGCCTCGTCGGGCCTGGCCTACCGCGCCGCCGTGCGCTACGCCGTCGACAAGCTGAACGCGGCGGGGGGCTGGAACGGCCAGCCCGTGCAGCTGCTGGAGTACGACAACCAAGGCGGGCCGGCCGGTGCGTCGGACAAGCTCAAGGCAGCCGCTGCCGAGGGGGTGCAGATCATCGTCCAAGGGGCTTCGTCGGCGATCGGCGGCCAGATCACCGAGGACGTGCGCAAGCACAACTTGCGCAATCCGGGCAAAGAGATCGTCTACATCAACGTCGGTGCCGAGGCGCTGGAATTGACCGGCGAGAAGTGCAACTTCCACCACTTCCGTTTCAGCGGCAACGCGCAGGTGCGCGCCAAGGTGCTGGTGCAGGCCATGAAGCAGGCGCAGACGCTGGGCACGCGGGTCTATTCGATCAACCAGAACTACTCCTGGGGTCATGACATGGAGCGCGCCATCGTCGACAACGCCGGCGTTGGCGGCTACCAGGTCGTCGAGAAGACGCTGCACGACACCAACAAGATTCAGGACTTCGCGCCCTATGTGGCCAAGATCAGCGCCTCCGGCGCTGACACCGTCATGACCGGCAACTGGTCGAACGATCTGCTGCTGCTGATGAAGGCAACGAAGTCGGCGGGGCTGAAGGTTCGTTTCGGCACCGTCTTTCTGGACCAGGTGGGCAACATCGCCAACGCCGGTGAGCAAGCGGTCGGGCACTTCGTCGCCCAGACCTTCAACCCTGAAGCGGCAGGCGCTGAAGGCGAGCGCTTCTTCAACGACTACAAGGCCAAGACCGGCCGCTCGGCGGTTGCCACCGAGCCGCAAACCGTGTTCGGCCTGGAGATGGTGGCCGATGCACTCAAGCGCACCAAGCCAGAGGACGGCAAGCTCAATGTCAACGCGCTCGCCCGCGCGCTCGAAACCACGCGACTGAAAACGCCGATGGGCGAGGCCGTCATGCGCGCCAGCGACCACCAGGTGCTGTTGCCGCTGGTGGTGTCCGTGGTCTCCAAGGACGCCAAGTACAAGGTCGATGACACCGACCTGGGCTTCAAGCCGGTGAAGATCTTCACCGCTGAAGAAGCGGCAGCCCCGGTCCAGGCCAGCTGCAAGATGCAGCGCCCGGGCTGATCCGAGCCGAGCAAGGCGGGGCATTGCTGATGGACATCTTCGTCTTCTCGCTGTTGAACGGGCTGGTCTATGGCTTGCTGCTGTTCATGGTGTCGGCGGGGCTGACGCTGGTGTTCGGGATGATGGGCGTGCTGAACTTCGCCCACGCCTCGTTCTACATGCTCGGCGCCTACTTCGCCTACACGCTGCAGGGCTTGATCGGATTCGGCCCCGCCGTCGTGGTGGCGACGGTGCTGGCGGGCGGCGTCGGCGTGGTCGTCGAGCGCTGGTTCCTGCGGCGCGTGCATCACCACGGCCATGCCCACGAATTGCTGCTCACCTTCGGGCTGTCGTTCATCATTGCCGAGACGATCAAGCTGTTCTTCGGCAACTACCCGGTGGACTACCGCATTCCAGCGGCGCTGGACTTTGCAGCATTCACCATCGGCCGCCAGCAGTACCCCGCCTACCGCGTCCTGATGGCTGGGGTGGCGATCGCGATGTTCGCTGCGCTCTATCTGCTGCTGACGCACACGCGCATCGGCATCGTTGTGCGGGCCGCAATCTACCGGCCGCGCATGGCCCAGGCGCTGGGGCACAACGTGCAACTCGTTTTCATGGGTGTGTTCGGCGTCGGTGCGGCCTTGGCGGGCCTGGCCGGTGCAGTGGCCGGCGCGTTCTACACCACCAACCCGAACATGGCCTTGGAGGTGGGTGTGATGGTCTTCGTGGTTGTCGTCGTCGGCGGGCTCGGGTCGCTGGGGGGCGCCATGGTGGCGTCGCTGCTGATTGGCGTCGTCACCTCGCTGGCGGTGGGCGTCGATCGCAGCCTGGCCGATCTGCTGGCTGTCGTGGGTGCGGGTGCGTGGGCGCAGGCGGTGGGCGGGCTCATGACGCTGAAGTTGTCGAGCCTGGCCGCCACGCTGCCGTTCGCGATGATGTTGCTGATATTGCTCGTTCGACCGGGCGGCTTGATGGGCGAGAAGGCCTGATCCGATGCGCACCTCTGCCCCCGGTTTGATCGTCGGCCTGGCGTTGCTGGCGGCATTGCCCACCATCCTGCCCGCCGGCCTGTTGATCGCGTCGATCCAGATGCTCATCGCAGCCTTGTTTGCCAGCGCCTACAGCCTGCTCTGCGGGCGCGCCGGCATGCTGTCCTTCGGCCATGCGGCCTACTTCGGCATGGGCGCGTTTGCGGTCGTCCATGGCATGAACGCCTTCGGCGGCAGCGGGCTGTTGCCGACGCCGCTGATACCGCTGGTCGGCGCGGCGGCCGGGCTGGCGGTGGGTGTCGTGGCCGGCTGGTTTGCCACCCAACGCAGCGGCACCACCTTCGCGATGATCACCCTGGCCATCGCTGAACTGCTGCACTCGCTGGCGCCGCAGCTCAAAGGTTTGTTCGGCGGCGAGTCCGGCATTTCGGCGATGCGGGCGCCGGCCATGGGCCTGAATTTCGGCTCGACGGTGCAGGTTTACTACCTGACCCTGGTCTGGGTGTTGCTGGGCATCGGCCTGCTGTATTTCCACAGCCTAACGCCGATGGGTCGCCTGACGCTGGCGCTGCGCGAGAACAGCCACCGGCTGCGCTTTCTGGGCTACAACGTGCACGGCCTGGGGGTGTCGGCCTTTGCGATCTCGGCCATGTTCTCCGGCCTGGCCGGTGGCCTGCAGGCGATGAGCAACGAAGCGGCCAACTACGCCGTCTTTGATGCAGGCGTGTCGGCCGCCGTGGTCTTGAACAGCTACATCGGCGGCGTCGGCAGCTTTCTCGGGCCGGCACTGGGTGCGGCGCTGATGACCTTCTTCGGCTACGCGGTGTCGGACGTCACGCGGTCGTGGCTGCTCTACCAAGGCGTTCTCTTCGTGCTAGTGATGATGTACGTGCCTGCTGGCCTGTCCGGGCTGTTCGGTGCTGGCGGTCGATTGCTCAGGCAGCGCGGCTGGCGCACGACCTTGCCGCTGGCCCTGCTTGCGGTCGGCGCGGCGCTGCTGCTGTGTGCGGGCACGGTCTTCGTCGTCGAGTTGCTGCAGCGCCTGTTTTCGCAGGACTACCGGGCATTGGCGGGCATGGCCGGTGAACTGCCGCCGGTGGCGTTCTTCGGCCGCAGCTGGTCGCCGACGGCGTTGTCGACCTGGGCGCTGCCGGCTGGAATGCTGGTGGCTGGCAGCCTGTTCGCGCTGGCCGTGCGGCGCCGCCTGGGAGCTGCGGCATGAGCGAGGACACGGTGCTGCGCATTCGCGGCCTTCGCAAGTCCTTCGGCGCGACCGAGATCATTCGCGGCGTGGACCTGGAACTGCGTGCCGGCGAGCGCCGCGCGCTCATCGGGCCGAACGGCGCCGGCAAGTCGACCTTGTTCCACCTGATCTCCGGCAACCTCAAGCCCAGTGCCGGCGAGATCGAACTGGACGGCCTGCGCATCGACGGCTGGTCGCCGGAGCGCGTCAACCGCATGGGGTTGGCGCGATCGTTTCAGATCACCAACATCTTCCCCAAGCTGAGCGTGTTCGAGAACGTGCGCGTCGCCGTGATGCAGCGCTGGCGGCTGCAGCACAACTTCTGGCGCCGCATGGAGCGCATGGCGGCGATCCGCGAAGAGACCGAGCAACTGCTCGAACGCGTGCGCTTGCAAGGCCAGGCCGACACGCTGGGTGGCGAGTTGACCTATTCCGGACAGCGCTCGCTCGAACTGGCGATGACGCTGGCGTCCGACCCCAAGGTGATGCTGCTGGACGAGCCGATGGCCGGCATGTCGAGCGAGGAGACGCAGTACACGGCCGAGTTGATCCGTGAAGTCACGGCCGGGCGCACGCTCTTGCTGGTTGAGCACGACATGGATGTGGTGTTCGCGCTGGGCGAGCGCATCAGCGTGCTGGTCTACGGCGAGATCATCGCCACCGGCACGCCGGCCGAGATCCGCCAGCACCAGGGCGTTCGCGAAGCCTATCTGGGCGAGGAGCGTGCAGCATGAGCGCGCCGGGTCGCTCCCCAGCGCTGAGTCCGGAGCGCGCAGCGTGGAGGGTCGTCCGATGAACGCCGGCACCCAGCCCCTGCTGCGCGTGGACGGCCTTCATGCGCATTACGGCAAGAGCCATGTCTTGCGCGGCGTCACGCTGTCGGTGGGGCGCGGCGAAGTGGTCAGCCTGCTGGGCCGCAATGGATCGGGCCGGTCGACGACGCTGAAGGCCATCATGGGCCTGGTTGAGCCCAGCGCCGGCAGCGTCGATCTGGGCGGCCGCGCGCTGGCCGGTGCGCAGCCGCACACGATCTGCCGCGCCGGACTGGCTTATGTGCCGGAAGAGCGCGAGGTGTTCGCCAACCTGACGGTGGACGACAACCTGCGCATGGGCGAACAGCCGCCCGTGGCCGGCGCCGTGCGCTGGACCGTGGCACAGATGTTCGACTACTTTCCAGGCTTGAAAGAACGGCGCGGCACCAAGGCCGGCAGCCTGTCCGGTGGCGAGCAGCAGATGCTGACGATGTGCCGGTCTTTGCTTGGCAACCCACTGGCCATCCTGATCGACGAACCCACCGAAGGCCTGGCGCCGAAGATCGTCGCCCAAGTGGCCGAATGCATCCAGGACATGCAGCGCCAGGGCGTCTCGGTGGTGCTCGTGGAGCAGAAGCTGGCCATCGCGCTGAAAGTCTCGAACCAGGTTTGCGTGATGGGCCATGGTCACATCGTCTTCGAGGGCAGCCCGGCGCAGCTACAAGACGACCACGCGATGCTGGCCCAGTGGCTGGCCGTCTGAGCAGCCACACAACCACTGGAGTCCGCATGGCGGCACCGCCCGACAAGATCATCATCAGCTGCGCCGTCACCGGCTCGGTTCACACGCCGACGATGTCGCCGCATCTGGCGCTGACGCCCGACCAGATCGCCGAACAGGCGATCGAAGCCGCCGAAGCCGGGGCTGCCATCCTGCACCTGCATGCACGTGACCCGCTGGATGGCCGGCCGACGGCCGATCCCAAGGTCTTCGACCAGTTCGTGCCGCGCATCCGCGCGGCTACCGACGCGGTGATCAACATCACCACCGGGGGCAGCACACGCATGACCCTGGAAGAGCGCCTGGCTTACCCGCTGCAGGCAAAGCCCGAGATGTGTTCGCTGAACATGGGGTCGATGAATTTCACCATCCATCCGGTGGCGCGCAAGTACACGCAGTGGCAGTACGACTGGGAAAAGCCCCACATCGAGGGCATGGAGGATCTGATCTTCCGCAACACCTTCGGCGACATCAAACACATCCTCAAGGTGCTGGGGCAGGATTGCGGCACGCGCTTCGAGTTCGAGTGTTACGACGTCGGCCACCTCTACACCCTGGCCCACTTCGTGGACGAAGGCCTGATCGAAGGGCCGCTGTTTATCCAGAGCATCTTCGGCATCCTCGGCGGGCTCGGCGCCGACCCGGAGAACCTGTTCACCATGCGGGCCACGGCAGACCGGCTGTTCGGACGCAAGCACTACCGTCTTTCGGTGCTGGGCGCAGGACGCCACCAGATGCCTTTGCTGACGATGGGCGCGGTGCTGGGCGCCAATGTGCGCGTCGGCCTGGAAGACAGCCTGTACCTGGAGCGTGGGCGCCTGGCGCGCTCCTGCGCCGAGCAGGTGCGCAAAATTCACCGCATCCTGGAGGAGTTGTCGCTCGACGTGGCGACGCCGGCCGAGGCGCGTGTCATGTTGGGGCTCAAAGGCCCGGACGCCGTTGCCTTTTGATGCGCACAGAGATATTCATGAAGAATCCATTGCAGGACAAAGTCGCCATCGTCACCGGCGCGGGCACAGGCCTGGGGCGCTCGCACGCGCTGGAGTTGGCGCGCCATGGCGCACAGGTGGTCGTCAACGACCTGGGCGGCGACGACGACGGTGCCGCCGCGCGCGCCGTGGTGAACGCGATCCGCCAGGGTGGTGGCCAGGCCATTGCGCACCTGGGCGATGTCACGCGCCCGGCCGACATGCAGGCCATGGCCGATCTGGCGGTGGCCGAATGGGGGCGCATCGACATCCTGGTCAACAACGCCGGCATCCTGCGCGACAAGTCCTTCGGGAAGATGTCGCTCGACGATTTCCGCTGTGTATTCGACGTCCACGTCATGGGCGCCGTCAACGCGACCAAGGCGGTGTGGGCTCAGATGCAGTTGCAACGCCATGGTCGCATCGTGATGACGACCTCGTCCAGCGGTCTGTACGGCAATTTCGGCCAGTCGAACTACGGCGCGGCCAAGATGGCGCTGGTCGGGCTGATGCAGACGCTGGCGCTGGAAGGCGCGAAGTACGGTGTGCACGTGAATTGCCTGGCGCCCACCGCCGCGACGGCCATGACCGCCAAGGTGTTGCCGCCGCAAGCGCTGGCGCAGTTGACCGCCGAACGCGTCAGCCCGGGCTTGCTCGCACTGGTGGGCAACGAAGCGCCGTCGCGGATGATTCTGCTCGCCGGCGCCGGCAGCTTCGAGTGCGCCCACATCACGATGACGCAAGGTGTCTACCTGGGGGAGGCTGCCGACACCGCTGAGCAGCTCTGCGCCCGGTTGGATGAGGTGGCTGCGCGTACCGACGAGACGGTGCCCGCGTCGGGTTGGGAGCAATACCAGCGCGAGCTGGCGAAGGCGGTCGCCGCCTGAGCGGACGACGGCAGCTGGTGCTGGCGTGACCGGCGGCGGCACGTCTCTCGCCTTCGGGGCGCGTCAGAACAAATCTGCAATCCCGGTACGAGCTTGACCTTCCGGCCATGGGAAGCTTGATGATGGACACTGCCATCATTCGCTTGTGCACCCCATGCCTTCCACACACACCCTCGCCGCCACGCCAGCGCTGCCCCTCATCCAACTGCCGGTGACGGGCATGACCTGCGCGTCTTGCGCGTTGCGGGTGGAGAAGGCGCTCAAAGCCGTACCCGGTGTGGTTGGTGCCGCTGTCAACCTGGCCACCGAGACTGTCGCGATCAACGCCGGCCCCAGCCTGTCGTTGCCCGCGCTGACCGCCGCGGTGCAGAAAGCCGGCTACGGCGTGGCCAGCCGCCGGCTGCGCTTGGGCATCGACGGCATGACGTGCGCGTCCTGCGTCGGCCGGGTCGAAAAAGCCTTGCTCAAGGTGGGCGGCGTCAGCGCAGCGGCGGTCAACCTGGCAACCGAGCAAGCCGAGGTCGAGGCGCTGAGCACGGTCGCTGTCGACGCTTTGCTGGCCGCCGTGGCCCAGGCCGGCTACAGCGCGCAGGCGCTGGATGACGACAGCGCCGCTCCCTCGCTCAGCGCCGGGCCGCCGGCCTGGCCCGTGCTGGTGGCCGGCGCGCTGACGCTGCCCCTGGTGGCGCCGATGCTGCTGACGCCTTTCGGTGTCGACGCCATGTTGCCGGGCTGGCTGCAGTGGCTGCTGGCCACGCCGGTGCAGTTCTGGCTCGGTTGGCGCTTTTATGTGGCCGGTGCCAAGGCCGTGCGCGCCGGCACCGGCAACATGGATTTGCTGGTGGCACTGGGCACTTCGGCGGCTTACGGGCTGTCGGTCTACTTGCTCTTCCGGCATGCCGGCCATGGCATGCAACACCTGTACTTCGAGGCCTCGGCCGCGGTCATCACGCTGGTGTTGCTGGGCAAATGGCTGGAGGCACGCGCCAAACGCCAGACCACCGACGCGATCCGGGCGCTGAACGCCTTGCGGCCCGCGGTGGCGCGCGTTCGCCGCGACGGTGTCGAGCTCGAACTGCCGGTCAGCCAGGTCGTCGTCGGCGACACCGTGCTGGTGCGCCCGGGCGAGCGGCTGCCGGTGGACGGCGAGGTGATCGAAGGCCGCAGCCATGTCGACGAATCGCTGATCACCGGTGAGAGCCTGCCGGTGGCCAAGGCGGCGGGCGACAAGGTGACCGGCGGCGCCATCAATGCCGAAGGCGCGCTGACGCTGCGCACGCTGAGCGTGGGCGCCGAGACGACGCTGGCGCGCATCATCCGCCTGGTCGAGTCGGCGCAGGCGGCGAAAGCGCCGATCCAGCGCATCGTCGACCAGGTCAGCGCGGTTTTCGTGCCGGTGGTGCTGGCCGTCGCCGCCCTGACCTTGCTCGGCTGGGTCGCCGTGGGCGGCGACTGGGAGCCGGCGCTGATCAATGCGGTTTCCGTGCTCGTCATCGCCTGCCCCTGTGCGCTCGGGCTGGCGACGCCGACGGCGATCATGAGCGGCACCGGCGTCGCCGCCCGCCACGGCATCCTGATCAAGGACGCGCAGGCGCTGGAGATCGCCCACCGCGTCAGCCATGTCGCTTTCGACAAGACCGGCACCCTCACCGAAGGCAAGCCAACGCTGGTGGCGTTGCTGCCGGTCGCCGGCCACAGCGAGCGCGACTTGCTGCTGTGGGCCGCGGCCTTGCAGCGCAACAGCGAACACCCGCTGGCGCGCGCCGTGCTCGACAAAGCGCGCAGTGATGGCCTGGAACCGCCGCCTGCCGATGACGCCCAGGCCTTGCCCGGCCGCGGCATCCAGGCCCGCGTGGCGGGCCGGCTGCTGACGCTGGCCAGCGCGCGTGTGCTGACCGAATGGGCCGTCGATCCCGGCCCGCTCGCCGCGTCCGCAGTGGCGCTGGAAGCCGACGGCCGCACCTTGTCCTGGCTGATCGAAGGGCAGGGGCCGGGTGCCGCAGTGCTGGGCCTGCTGGCCTTTGGCGACGCCATCAAGCCGGCGGCGGTCGACGCGGTGGCGCGGCTGCGCGCGCTCGGCATCGAAGCGGTGATGCTGACCGGCGACAACCTGGGCAGCGCGCAGGCGGTCGGCCGCCAGCTCGGCATCAGCGAAGTCCGGGCCCAGGTGCTGCCCGAAGGCAAGGCGCAGGTGGTGGCCGCGCTGCGCGCCACCGGCGCCAGCGTGGCAATGGTCGGCGACGGCATCAACGATGCGCCGGCACTGGCTGCGGCCGACGTTGGCATCGCGATGTCGACCGGCACCGACGTGGCGATGGAAACCGCCGGCATCACCTTGATGCGCGGCGACCCGCGGCTGGTGGCCGACGCCATCGACATCTCGCGCCGCACCTACGCCAAGATCAAGCAGAACCTGTTCTGGGCTTTCGCCTACAACGTGGTCGGTATCCCGCTGGCGGCCTTCGGCTTGCTCAACCCGGTGATTGCCGGCGCCGCGATGGCTTTCAGCAGCGTCAGCGTGGTCAGCAACGCCTTGCTGCTGCGGCGCTGGCGGCCGGCGTCGGCCCAGGCAGTGGATGCAACAAAAGCAGCAGGAGAGCGCGATGAACATCGGTGAAGCGGCCCGGGCCAGCGGCGTCTCGGCCAAGATGCTGCGCCACTACGAAGCCGTTGGCCTGGTGCCCGAGGCGGTGCGAACGGCCGCCGGTTACCGCATCTACGGCGACGCCGAGGTCCACACGCTGCGCTTCATTCGGCATTCGCGCGACCTCGGCTTCTCGATCAAGCAGATCGCCGAGTTGCTGGCTTTGTGGCGCGACCGCTCGCGGCCCAGCCGGCAGGTCAAGGCGCTGGCGCTGGCGCATGTGGCCGAACTCGAGGCCAAGGTGGCCGAGTTGCAGGCGATGAAGGCGACGCTGGAACACCTGGCGCATTGCTGCCACGGCAATGACCGGCCCGACTGCCCCATCCTCGAATCCTTGTCGGCGCCGCAGGCGGTGTTGCCGGTGTCGCGCGGCTGACCCGGCTCAGCCGCCGTCACGCCCCAGCCAGGCCGCGCCGCGCACACCCGAGGCGTCGCCATGGACGCTGGGCAGCAGCCGCGTGCGCACCGGGTCGCGCACGCCGCCCGAGAAGACCCATTGCGACCACAGCGCCGGCACCTCGGTGTACAGGTGGGGCAGGCGCGACAGACCGCCGCCGAGCACGATCACGTCGGGGTCGAGCAGATTGATCACCGCCGCCAGCGCGCGCGCCAGCCGGTGGCTGTGACGGCGCAGGGTGGCAAGGCAGTCGGCGTCGCCGTGCTCGGCAGCGGCAGCGATTTGCCGGGCGTCGACGGCGGCGCCGCCATGGCGAAGATGATCGCTGGCCAGGCCCGGGCCGCTGAGCAAAGTCTCCAGGCAACCGTGCTGGCCGCAGTAGCAAGCCGGCAGCGGGTCTTCGCCAGCCACCGCCCAGGGCAAGGGGTTGTGGCCCCACTCGCCGGCCAGCCGGTTGGGGCCGACCAGCACCTGACCGTGCACCGCGATGCCGGCGCCGGTGCCGGTGCCCAGGATGGCGGCGAAGACGACCTCGGCGCCGGCACCGGCGCCGTCGGTGGCTTCGGACAAGGCCAGGCAGTTGGCGTCGTTGGCCAGCCGCAGCGGCTGCGCGAACGCTGCTTGCAGATCGAGCAGCAGTGGCCGGCCATTCAGGCACAGCGAATTGGCGTTCTTGACCAAGCCGCCGGCCGTCAAGCTGCCCGGTGCACCGACGCCGATGCTCAGACCGGCAGCGCCGGCGACGCTGCGCGCCTGGTCGACCAGCTGGCCCAGCGCGGTGATGACGGCGCCGTAGTCGTCGCGCGGGGTGTTGATGCGCAGCCGCCAGCATTCACGGCCGGCGGCGTCGAGCAAAACGGCTTCGATCTTGGTGCCACCGAGATCGATGCCCAGGGCGAGGGGCGGGGACATGGGGCGCCAGCGTAGCCCAAGCGCGCTGCCCCTGCTGGCATCAGCCGCGCCGGGCCGGCGCCGCCGTCTGCGCCGACTGGCCCGCGGCGCTGGCCGCTTGCACTGCTGCGGCCACGCCTTCGTCGCGCTGGGCCAGGTGGTCGATCGACGTCAGCATCAGCAGTGTCATCAGCGCCGCCATGCCGAATGACAGCGTCTTGGGCAGCAGGGGGTTGGCCATCTTCATTCCTTCTCGACAAGCAGCGCGAAGGCGCTGCGATGGAAGGAACTTTAGGCAAGGAGCCAGTCGCTGAAAACCGGCTTGCGATGGCCTGCGCCGCCGCGGTGCCGAAGCGCCGCTGCCGCCGACGGGTGGCAACGGCGGCCGTTCAGAGCGGCGCCGTGCGCTCGCTCAGCCATGCCAGTGCAGCGCCCGTCACGCGCGCTGCCCGCCGCTCGCGCACGCTGGCGTGGTAGCGGTTCAGCCAGTCGACCTCGTCGTCGCGCAGCAGCTCGCGGGCGATGCAGCGGGTGTCGATCGGGCACAGCGTCAGCGTTTCGAATTCGAGGAAGTCGCCAAAGGTCTGGCCTTCGGCTGTCACGGCGGGGACGTTGAGCACCAGGTTCTCGATGCGCACGCCCCACTGGCCGGGCCGGTAGACGCCCGGTTCGATCGACGTGATCATGCCCGGCTCCATCGCCATGTTGGCGTCTGGAATCGCCTTGCTGATGCTTTGCGGGCCTTCGTGGACGTTGAGGAAATAGCCCACGCCATGGCCGGTGCCATGGCCGAATTCGATGCCTTCGGCCCACAGCGGTGCGCGTGCCAGCGCGTCGAGCATCGGGCTCAGCGTGCCGCGCGGATAGCGCGCCCGCGACAAGGCCATCGTGCCTTTGAGCACCAGCGTGTAGTCGCGTTTCATCGCCGCGCTGACCTGGCCGATCGGCCACACCCGGGTGATGTCGGTGGTGCCGCCCAGGTACTGGCCGCCACTGTCGATCAGCAACAAGCCGTCGCCCTCGATCACCGCGTGGGCCGCGTCGGTGGCGCGGTAGTGCGGCATCGCGCCGTTGGCGTTGAAGCCGGCGATGGTGGAAAAGCTCAGGCCGACGAAGCCGCTGCGCTTGGCACGGGCGGCACTGAGCTTTTCGTCGACCGTTAGCTCGGTGATGCGCTCGCGGCCCAGGGCGTGCTCGAACCAGGCGTAGAACTCGCACATCGCAGCGCCATCCTCGGCCATCGCTTCGCGCACGAAGTCGGCGTCGGCCGCGCTCTTGCGGCTTTTGAGCAAGGTGCTGGGGTTGATCGCCTCGACCACCGTGACGGCGGCCGGCACTTGCTCGCGCAGGCCGAGCGTGACGCGCCGCGGGTCGACCAGCAGCCGGTTCGCCGGCGCCAAGGCGGCCAGCGCCGCCGGCGCGGCTTCATACGGCGCCAGCGCCAGGCCGTCGGCGGCCAGGCGGGCAGCCAGGTCGGCGTCGATCTTGCCCTTGCCGACGAACAGCGTCGCGCCCGTCAGGTCGAGCAGCAGGTGGGCCAGGAAGACCGGGTTGTAGCTGACGTCGCTGCCGCGCAGATTGCTCAGCCAGGCGATGTCGTCGACGGTGGAGATGAAGTGGTGGCTGGCGCCGTGGCGGGCCATCGCCTCGCGCACCGCCGCCAGCTTGGCGGCGCGGGTCTGCGTGGCCTGCGGCGCGCCATGTTCATAGACTGGCGCTGCGGGCAGCGCCGGGCGGTCGGGCCAGATTGCGGTCAGGGCGTCGAGGTCGGTGCGCAGCACGATGCCGGCTTTGTCGAGCGCGCTGCGCAGGGCTTGCGCCGCCGCCAGCCCGAGCACCTGACCGTCGACGGCGACGGTGGCGCCGGCGGGCACATGGCTGGCCAGCCAGTCGAGGTGGGCGCTGGAGCTGCCGGTGGCGATCTTCACCAGCTCGATGCCGGTGCCGGCCAGTTCGGCTTCGGCCTGCACCCAGTAGCGGCTGTCGGCGAACAGCGCGGCGCGGTCGGCGGCGACGACCAGCGTGGCCATCGAGCCGGTGAAGCCCGAAAGCCACTCGCGCGCCATCCAGCGGCCGGGCAGGTATTCGCTGAGGTGGGGGTCGCTGGACGGCACCAGCAGGGCCTGGATGCCGGCGCGGGCGAGTTCTTCGCGCAAGGCGGCGCAGCGCTGACGGATCGGGGAGGTGCGGGTGTCCATGGCGTTCCAGGGCGGGCGGTCGAAGCCTCGATTCTAGGAGGCGGCGGCAGGCTCAGAGGTCGGTGCGCAAGGTCCAGATCTCGGGGAAGAGCACGACGTCGAGCATCTTGCGCAGGTAACCCACGCCGCTGGTGCCGCCAGTGCCGCGCTTGAAACCGATGATGCGTTCGACCGTGGTCACATGGCGGAAGCGCCAGAGCCGGAACGTGTCTTCCAGGTCGGTGAGCTCTTCGCCCAGCTGGTACAGGTCCCAGTGCGTTTGCGGCGCGCGGTAGACCGCCAGCCAGGCGGCCTTGACGGCGTCGCTGGCCTGGTAAGGCTGGGTCCAGTCGCGTTCGGTGTGGCTCACGGGCACCGTCAGCCCGCGGCGCACCAGCAGCCGCAGCGCTTCGTCGTAGAGCGACGGCGCGCGGTAGGCGCTGTCCACGGCGGCCAGCAGGTCGGCGCGGTGCGCATGCGGGGCCAGCATGGCGGCATTCTTGTTGCCCAGGCTGAACTCGATGCAGCGGTACTGCCAGCTCTGGAAGCCGCTGCTGTTGGCCAGGTAGGGCCGGATGGCGCTGTACTCGGGCGGGGTCATCGTGGCCAGCACGTCCCAGGCATGCACCAGCTGTTCCATGATCTTGCTCACCCGCGCGAGCTGCTTGAAGGCGGCGTTCATCTCATCGGTGGCGATGTTGCGCACGGCGGCGTGCAGCTCGTGCAGCATCAGCT
>JAUYAJ010000509.1 GCA_030693565.1 Rubrivivax sp. | reverse complement strand
TGACGGTCAACGACTACCTCGCGCGCCGCGACGCCGAGTGGATGGGGCGTCTGTACAACTTCCTCGGGCTGACGGTCGGGGTCAACGGTCCGCAGATGACGCGCGAGGCCAAGCAGGCCGCCTACGCCGCCGATGTCACCTACGGCACCAACAACGAGTTCGGGTTCGACTATCTGCGCGACAACATGGTCACCGAGGTGGCCGATCGGGTGCAGCGCTCGCTGAACTTCGCGATCGTCGACGAGGTCGACTCGATCCTGATCGACGAGGCGCGCACGCCGCTGATCATCAGCGGCCAGGCCGAGGACCACACCGACCTGTACGTGCGCATCAACGCCGTCGCGCCGCAGCTGAAGAAGCAGATCGGCGAAGCCGACCCGCGCACCGGCGAAGGCGTCATCGAGGCCGGCGACTTCACCGTCGACGAAAAGACCCACCAGGTCTTCCTCACCGAAGCCGGCCACGAGCACGCCGAGGAAATCCTCACCGCCGCCGGGCTGCTGGCCGAAGGCGCCAGCCTTTACGACCCCAGCAACATCGCGCTGATGCACCATGTGTACGCAGCCCTGCGCGCGCGCAACCTGTACAACCGCGACCAGCACTACGTGGTGCAGAACGACGAAGTCGTCATCGTCGACGAATTCACCGGCCGCTTGATGACCGGCCGGCGCTGGAGCGACGGCCTGCACCAGGCCGTCGAAGCCAAGGAAGGCGTGAAGATCCAGAGCGAGAACCAGACCCTGGCCTCGGTCACCTTCCAGAACTACTTCCGCATGTACGCCAAGCTCGGCGGCATGACCGGCACGGCCGACACCGAAGCCTACGAATTCCAGGAGATCTACGGCCTGGAAACGGTGGTGATCCCGCCGAACCGGCCGACCATCCGCAAGGACGAGCTCGACCTCATCTACAAGACCTCGAAAGAGAAGTACGACGCTGTCACCAACGACATCCGCGACTGCTACGAGCGCGGCCAGCCGGTGCTGGTGGGCACGACCTCGATCGAGAATTCGGAGCTGATCTCCGAACTGCTGACCAAAGCCAAGCTGCCGCACCAGGTGCTCAACGCCAAGCAGCACGCCAAGGAAGCCGAGATCGTGGCCCAGGCCGGGCGGCCGAAGATGATCACCATCGCCACCAACATGGCGGGTCGCGGCACCGACATCGTGCTCGGCGGCAACGTCGAAAAGCAGATCCAGTTCGTCGACGCCGATGACGCGCTGTCGGACGCCGAGAAGGCGGCGCGCGCCAAGACGCTGCAGGACGAATGGCAGGGCTTGCACGAGCAGGTCAAGGCCGCCGGCGGCCTGCGCATCGTGGCCACCGAACGCCACGAAAGCCGGCGCATCGACAACCAGCTGCGCGGCCGCTCAGGCCGCCAGGGCGACCCCGGCGCCAGCCGCTTCTACCTCAGCCTGGACGACTCGCTGATGCGCATCTTCGCCGGCGACCGGGTGCGCGCCATCATGGACCGGCTCAAGATGCCTGAAGGCGAAGCCATCGAGGCCGGCATCGTCAACCGCAGCATCGAAGGCGCGCAGCGCAAGGTCGAGGCGCGCAACTTCGACATCCGCAAGCAGCTGCTCGAATACGACGACGTGGCCAACGACCAGCGCAAGGTCATCTACCAGCAGCGCAACGAGATCCTCGAAGCGCAGAGCCTGGACGTCCAGATCGCCAACCTGCGACGCAGCGCCATCACCGACACCGTGCGCACCCATGTCCCGCCCGAGAGCCTGGAAGAGCAGTGGGACCTGGACGGCCTGGAGCGCGTGCTGCGCGACGAATGGCAGGTGGCGGTCGAACTGAAGGCGGTGGTCGAGGGCAGCGACACCATCACCGACGACGACATCGTCGAGCGCGCCGTTCAGGCCGCCGACGCTGTCTTTGCCAGCAAGCTCGAAGCCGTCGGCGCTGAGCAGTTCACGCCCTTCATGCGCATGGTGCTGCTGCAAAGCATCGACAGCCATTGGCGCGAGCACCTGGCGGCGCTGGACTACCTGCGCCAGGGCATCCACCTGCGCGGCTATGCGCAGAAGAACCCCAAGCAGGAATACAAGCGCGAAGCGTTCGATCTGTTCTCGCAGTTGCTCGACGTCGTCAAGGCCGAGGTCACGCGGGTGCTGATGACGGTGCGCATCCAGAGCCAGGAGCAGGTGGCGCGGGCCGCCGAGTCGATCGAAGAGCGCGCCAGCCGCCTGGGCAACGTCACCTACACGCACCCGAACGAAGACGGCAGCGTTTCGCAGGAAACCGACCCCGCCACGCTGGTCGATCAAGTGCCCAAGGTCGGCCGCAACGACCCCTGCCCTTGCGGCAGCGGGAAGAAGTACAAGCAGTGCCACGGTAAGTTGGCCTGAGGGCGGCGGGCCGCCGGCTCGCGGCCTTCGGGCGTCGACCGCTTCGGTTGGCGCCGCTGGGCGCTGCTGTCGGCCGCGGTCCGATCTGCACTGGAATGGAGCGGCCGGCCCAGTGCCCGCCTCGTTCCCGACGCCGGTGGACGGCTTTGTCGACCCGCTCCGGTCCCGGATTCGAGAGCCATTGCACGGGTCCGCGGAGCAAATCAAAGAACCGCGCGGAGCGCGCCCGGCGCCGCTGTTCGGCACCACTGCGGTGCTCGCTGTGCGCTCGTTTTGGGCGAGCCCGCAGGCTGCGAATTGCGGTCGAGCGGCAGTCTCATTTCCGCGGAATCCGGCTATCACTTTTCGCGTCAAGTCAGGGTAGGTATAAACGATTCCACCCGATCTCGGGGGAGTGTTCAACTTTGGGGGACGAGTCCCGCGACACTTGCGTCACTCTGCTGGCCTAAGGCCGGCGGTGATTTTTTTGAGAACCCCCGAGCGTGCAAGCCGGGTCGATACTTCGGCCGGCTCGGTCCGCCTAGGGCACCTTCAATCGCATTGAAAAGGATGTCGTATGGGAAAGATGAATTGGCGCGCCCTGGCGTGCGCGGCAGCGGTGGGCCTGGCGGTGGCAGCGCCGGCGTCGGCGGGCACGGTCACGTTCGAGGACGTGACACCGAACCTGTTCGGCAACGGTGAATCGTTCACGAGTGGCGGATTCAGCTTCAAGGTCGGCGGCGACTTTGGCGGCGTGGATTCGAGCGCGGGTTTCTTCTACCCGGCGCCGCTCGGCAGCGACGGGCAGTTCTACACCGGACTGAACGACAGCGCCGTCACGATGACCGCCGGCAACGGCCTGTGGTCCCGCATCCACGGCTTCGACTTCTCGTTCGTGTCGCCGTTCCCGCTCGGTCCGACGATGTCGCCGGGCGCGCTGGTGGCCATGGGCATTGACTCGGCCGGTGCGGCCTTCACCCAGATCTGGGACTTCGGTGATTCCGACGCCAATGGCGACTTCGGTTTCCGCACCATCGACGTCAGCACGCTGGGTGCCTTGTCGGGCTTCGTGAAGTCGGTCACCTTCCTGGCCTGCTTGTACGATGGCAACGGCTTTTGCGTGAACCCGGCCAGCAATCAGGCGCAGTTCTCGATCGACAACATCCATGCCGAACTGCCCGAACCGGCCTCGTTGGCGCTGGTGATCGGCGCCCTTGGCCTGCTCGGCGCGACGCGCCGCAAACAATCGATCTGACCGCCCCGGACTTGTCAGGAGGAACCCTAGATGACACGAGCAAGATACGCCGTCGGCCTTGGCCTGGTCGCGCTGGCCTTCGCGGCCAGCGCCCAGCAGGCGCCGCGCAAAAACTACATCATCCAGCTGGCCGACGCGCCAGCGGCCAGTTACCAAGGCGGCATCAGCGGCTTGCCCGCCACGCGCCCGGCCAGCGGCAACAAGCTGCAGGTAACCGCTAACGAGGTTCAGAGCTACCTGCGCTACCTCGACACCAAGGCGGCTTCGGTGACGGCGACCGTGCCGTCGGCCCAGGTCTACCAACGCTACGGCGTGGTGTTCAACGGCTTCGCCGCCAAGCTGACCGAGGCCGAGCTGAACAAGCTGCGCTTCGATCCGGCCGTCAAGGCAATCACCGTCGACGAAGCGATGGCGCCGGACACGAGCTACACGCCGTCGTTCCTGGGTCTGGACGCACCGGGTGGCTTCTGGTCCAAGGTCGACGCCAACAGCCGCAGCCTGAAGGGCGAGGGCGTGATCATCGCCAACGTCGACACCGGCGTCTGGCCGGAAAGCCCGTCGTTCTCGGACAAGGTCGACCCCGTCACCGGCAAGCCGGTGCCGTACAACCAGCCTGGCACTGTGGTCTACGCCCCGTTGCCTGCTGGCCGCTACAACGGCACTTGCGCGACCGGGCCTGGTTTCACGACTGCGATGTGCAACAACAAGCTCATCGGCGCTCAGTTCTTCAACACCGGTTTCCTGGCTACGGGTTACACCCCCTGGCCCACCGAATACGCGTCGCCGCGTGACGAAGACGGCCATGGCAGCCACACGCTGTCCACCGCGGGTGGCAACCAAGGCAGTTCCGGCAAGGTCGAGGGCACGGTCATCCCTTCGTTCTCCGGCATCGCGCCGCGTGCACGTTTGGCAGCCTACAGGGTCTGCTACTCGTATGTCGGCGTGACAGCGCCCAACGTCGGCCTGCGGGTGAACTCCTGCTTCACTTCCGACAGCATCGCTGCGATCAACAAAGCGGTGGCCGACGGCGTCGACGTCATCAACTACTCGATCAGCGGCAGCCAGACGAGTTATCTCGACGCTGTCGAGCAGACCTTCAAGGCCGCGTCGCATGCCGGCGTCTTCGTCGCTGCATCGGCCGGCAATTCGCATGGCTCGGTGGCGGGTGGCTTCACGCCCCAGGTGGCGCACATCAGCCCCTGGTTGATGACCGTCGGAAACTCGACGCACGACCGCTACACTGAAGCGACGGTGACGCTGCATGGTGCCCCCGGCAACGGCTACCAGGCCAGCGGCCCGTCGTTCCAGCTGGCGGGCGTGCCGCAGGCTCAGCTGATCCTGTCCACCGACGCGGGATTCGCGGGCGCGACCTACACGGCGACGCAGCTGACCCAGCTCAAGCAGTGCTACGGTGGCGCCGACGGGGTGGCAACGCTGCTCGACCGCAACAAGGTCACCGGCAAGATCCTCGTCTGCTATCGCGGCGGCAATGCCTTCGTCAACAAGGCGAACAACGCCAAGACGGCGGGTGCGGTGGCCTACATCGCGCAGAACGTCGCCATCAACTTGCCGGCTTCGGCGACCTCGCTGTTCGTCGTCGCAGCATCGATCCCGATGGTGCATCTGCAGACCACGCACGAAGCCCAGGTGTTCGCACACGCGGCGGCTGGCGGCATGGCCAGCTTCAGCGGCGGCGTCCAGGTGGCTGGCATCGTTGCGCCAGTGATGTCGGGCTCGTCGTCGCGCGGTCCGAACAAAGGCGACGCGAACATGCTCAAGCCGGACATCACTGCGCCCGGCACCGATATCATCGCGGCCTACTCTGACCGCACGATCACGGGGGCGCAGCGCGATCAGATCGTCGGCGGCACTCTGCTCCCGCTACCGGCCACCAACATGATTTCTGGCACTTCGATGTCCAGCCCGCACATCGCCGGCATGGCCGCGCTGATGAAGCAAGCCAACCCGTCCTGGTCGCCGGCAGCGATCAAGTCGGCGCTGATGACCAGTGCGCAACCGATCGTCAAGCTGGCCAACGGCAACCCCGACTCGGGCATGCCTTTCGTCACCAACGCCTCCACCAACACCGGTCCTTTCGGTTACGGTGCCGGGCACGCGAACCCGAATGGGGCGCTCGCCACTTCGCTGGTCTACGACGTCACGCCAGCTGAGTACGACGCCTACCAGGCCGGGGCGATCAGCCCGTGGAACCTGAACGTGCCCTCGATCACACGCGCCAACGTGATCGGCATTGCGACGGTGACGCGCACGCTGACGAACAAGGGCGCCACCTCGGTGACCTATGCGTCCAGCAGCAATGTGCCGGGCTATACGGTGACCACCTCGCCGGCCAGCCTGACCATTCCGGCGGGTGGCTCGGCGAGCTATACGGCGACGATCACCCGCACCACGGCAGCACTGGAAGTCTGGACTTTCGGTGAACTGGTCTGGACCGGCGACGGCGGCAAGACCGTGCGCAGCCCGGTGCAGGTCAAGGGTTCGAACTTTGTCGGCAACTCGTTGGTTACCGACAGCCGCAACATCGGCACCAAGGTGTTCACGGTCGGCACCGGCTACGCCGGGTCGCTGATCACAACGGCCACTGGCCTGGTGCCGGCGACGCGCTTCAGCGGACGTTCGGTGCAGGGTCAGCCCGATGTTTGCTTCCCGTTCACGGTGCCCAGCGGCGCACAACTGCTTCGTGTGCAGCTGTTCAACGAAGACACCGAAGGCGGGGCGGCGAGCGACATCGACCTGATCGTCAGGCGCGGCGCAACCACGGTGGGCAGCAGTGGCAACAACGACTCCAACGAGCTCGTCCAGCTGGCCAACCCGACAGCTGCGACGACCTACACGGCCTGCGTCAACGCCTATGCGCCGGCCGGTGGTGCGGCCAACTTCGTGCTGTCGACCTGGGTCGTCGGTCCGGCGGTCGGTGTGCAGACGCTCAGGGCCTTCGGCCCGGCGACGGCCTATCTGGGCGGCACCGCCTCGATCGGCTTGAGCTGGAACGTGCCTGCTGGCGCGCGCTACCTGGGCAACGTGCAGTACCGCAGCACGGCGGGCGGCGCAGTGATGGGCAACACGACGGTGTTGATCGACAATGCGCCGGTGGTGGCGGTGCCTTTGGCAGCACCGCTGTTGCGGATGAAGCCCGAAGCTCCTCTGGAGTGATGGGCGTCATTGCCTGATCTGCAACAAGGGGCCTTCGGGCCCCTTGTGTCGTTGGGGCGCGGGCGGATCGGATCAGCGCAGCGAGGAATTGCCCGTGGGCCCGCCCGATGGGCGCAGCTGGCAGTGGCCCGTAGCGGCCGAAGGCGAACGCTGGCAGAAAGCGCCCGGGTCCGGCACGACGGCGCAGTCCGACAACTCGCCGCTGCGCGCGATATCGCGCACGCGCTCTTCGCGCTGGCGTGCCAGCAGCGCTTGCAGTGCCGCACCGTCCGTCAGCACCGTGGACCAGGCGCGGTACGCCGACGGTCCGCCACAGGGTTTCACGCCGATGCCGACACTGCGGCAGACATCGTCTGTCGAGCAGCGCGCATCGCCGATCAGCGCATCGATCTGCGCCTGCAACGTCAAAGGCATGGGCGTCGGACCGGCAGCGCAGCCGGCACCTGCGGCCAGCAGGCCCAGTGCGGTGACGCATGCAATCCACACGGCGCGTCGCGCCGACAGGGGTCTTTTCACGTGGGCAATCATGGTGCTGACCAGTTTACAGGTGCGCACCTACAGCTTCGCTCGCCACTACACTGGACGCTGTCCACCGGAGAATCCCGAGCATGCCCGTCAACCTCACCGCCCCCGACCCCACCTCGCTGCACCCCGTGCCCGGCCTGCGCATCGGCACTGCCATGGCAGGCATCCGCAAGCCGAACCGGCGTGACCTGGTCGTCTTCGCGCTCGACGAAGGCGCGGCGGTGGCCGGGGTGTTCACGAAAAACCGCTTCTGCGCCGCGCCGGTGCAGCTGTGCCGTGAGCACCTGGCCGGCGGCGCCGCCATTCGCGCGCTGCTGATCAACACCGGCAACGCCAACGCCGGCACCGGCGCCGACGGCTTGGCACGCGCCCGGCGCAGTTGCGCCGCACTGGCCGCGGTGATGGGCGTGCAGCCCAGCCAGGTGCTGCCGTTTTCCACCGGCGTGATCATGGAAACGCTGCCGGTCGAGCGCATCGAGGCCGGCCTGCCCGCTGCCGTGGCCGACCTGGCCGCCGGCCACTGGGGCCAGGCCGCCGAAGGCATCATGACCACCGACACGCTGCCCAAGGCGGCGTCGCGCCAGCTCCAGATCGGTGGCCGCACCGTCACCGTCACCGGCATCTCCAAAGGCGCCGGCATGATCAAGCCCAACATGGCGACCATGCTCGGCTTCGTCGCCACCGACGCCGTGATCTCGCAGCCACTGCTGCAAGCCCTGGTCGTCGACGCCGCCGACCAGAGCTTCAACCGCATCAC
>JAUYAJ010000507.1 GCA_030693565.1 Rubrivivax sp. | reverse complement strand
CGCTGCCGGCGCCGCCGCGCGCCCTCGGTGCGCTGATGGCCTTGTTTGACCTCGGCCGCGCGTTGCTGGCCCGGCCGCGCCCGGCGCTCAGCCACCGCGCCAGCGAAGCGGCCGCGGTGCGCACGATGGCTTGGCGCATGCAGAGCAGCGACCCCGGCTTTGCCAGCGACTTGCTCGCTGCCGCCGACCGCCACGACCGCGAAGCCTGATCGCCGGCCCGCGCGCTGCTAGTGTGGTGTTGCACGCTGTGAGGCTCATTAGAAAAACTATGGATTTGGTCCTGTGGCTAGGCGCAAACCGGAGCGATACCCCGTGGTATCGCGAGGATTTGCAACGACGCCACGGGGCCAAAGACGCGGTTTTATGTGCCGAATAGCGTGCAACACCACACTAGGTGGCCGGGCGCGGCGGCTGCTTCAGCCTGCTGCCGCCCGTGACCACAGAGCAAGATGCCCGCCCGGCGCCGCTTCGGCCACTGCCGGTACAGGTGGTCGGCGGCTACACCGCACCGACTGACATCGCCACGCTGGGTGAGAGCGGCCTGGCCGTGCTGCACGAGCCCTTTCGTGCCGGGCAGCTGCGCGCAGCAATCGGCGAGGCGTTGGCTGCGCTGCACCGGGCCTGACGCGGCCGCTCCCCGCACCCGCGGGGGGATCAGCCAAACGGCTGATGGACGGTCAAACGGCAGGCACCCAGAATCATCCTGCGTCACTCTGCCGTCCCCTGCCAGAAACCCCATGACCAACTCAAGCTACGCGCACTTGCTCATCGTCGCCGCCATGACGTCGCCTGCGGCCGCCACCAGCGTACCGGACGCCAGCGCGCGCATGAACTTGATTGCTTCTTCGACCGTCGTCCTGGCCGGACGAGAAGAGGTCGTTGCCGACACCTTCGGTACTCACCAGGCGTCGTACGGTGGCGCCCTGGCCCGTGCCAGCGCGACGGTCGGCGCGAACGAGGCCGTTGTGCCGTTCATCGCCTACAGCGCGTCCGCCAGCGGCCGCAGCTTTGCCCTGGCGACCGCTCAACTCGACTACTACTGGTCGGTCACCGGCACCGCCGTCGACGGTGAGCTGATACCGGTCACCATCACCACACTGGGCAATGTCTGGGGCCAGGTCACTGCCCGCGCCACGCTTCCGGAACAGCAGGTGGAGGCTGCGGCCAGTTGGCTGTGGAGCACCGTCAGTACTTCGATTGAGACCTGGAGTGGCGCCGACGGGCGCGCGGAGCAGCGGGGCTTCGGTGCAAGCCTGGGCAGCGGCAACACCGACACCACCCGCCGCTCGTCGCCCGGTGGCAGCGTCACGTCCAACGAGTCTGCGTCGTTCAGCGAGACCTTCAGCATCCTGCTCCGTCCGAACGCCTCGAACCGGGTCGTGATGGACATCTACGGAAGCCCTAGGAATTCAGACCTCTACAACGCCACATCGGTGTCCTACAGCTGGGCGCTGGGCGGCTACATCGACCCGATCATCACCATCGACCCGGCGTTCGCCGACCGCTTCAGCGTCGTGCAGAGCAGCATCCCGACGGTGGCCATGCCAGTGCCCGAGACCTCGACGCTGTTCATGATGCTCGGCGGCCTGGGGCTGCTGGGCTGGCTTGCCGCGCGCCGCCGCCAGGCCTGATGCACCCATCCTTCGGGGTCAGGTCATGCCTTTCTCCCGTCGCCTTGAGCCAGCCCACTCGAACCACGCGCCATGCTGAGGGCGCGATCCGGCCCTCCTCGACATGATGTCTCGCGGGCGAAGGCGACATCCAAGGCCTGGCGCCATTGCGCCGGACCCCTCGCCGCTGCGCCCGCCAGGTCGATCAGCTTGAAGCGCGAGGCGTCGCCACTACCGCGCTGGCGCGGCTGACCTGCCCGATCGGCCTGCCCGGCATCGCCGGCAAAGAGCCCGAGGTGATTGCGGTGGCGGTGCTGGCGCAGCTGCTGGCGCTGAGCGGCTAGTGTGCTGCGTTCAAAGCCTTGGCAACTATCGGCGCAGGGCAGCGGCCGCTGATGTCAGACCGGTGTGACGACGCGGTTGTGGGTCAGATCACCGTGACCCGCCAGCAAGCCATCGACCGAGATGTCTTCGTCCAATGCTTCCCAGTGAATGCCGCGGGCGCTGAGCTCGAATTGAGCGCGCTGTTCGGCCGTGGCAGTCAAGAGGCGGGGAAACCAGGCCAGTGGAACGGCAATGACACGGCCGTCGTCAAGCTGAACCCACAGGCTGTCGTCGTCGAAGCTCACTGCTTTAGCCGAAGTAGTCATGCCACGCCCTTTCGATCAACTCGCTGTTGGCTTGCGCCACTTCGACCAACTCTCGAAGCGTGCCCGCGTCGAAGCCGTAGCTTTCGGCCGCGCGGACCTGCGGCTTCAGCCAGAGCTTGGCTTCGTTGCTGCCAGCGCGCACGTGCACATGCACCGGCTCGCGAGGGTTGCCCTCGTTAGAGTAGAAGAAGAAGCGGAAGCCCTTGTAACGGAAAACCACTGGCATGGCGGGATTCTAGGCAAGTGTCGATTGACCGGGGCAGGTACCCGGGCGCTCGACGCGTCAAAGCCTCAAGTGGGCCGCCTTCTCCGCGCCACCATCGCCGGGCCCAACACCAGCATCACGAGTGCCGACGTCTGTGGCTACGGGATGGGGCGGCCACATCGCCGGGGCGGCTGACCTGCCCGATCGGCCTGCCCGGCATCGCCGGCAAAGAGCCCGAGGTGATCGCGGTGGCGGTGCTGGCGCAGCTGCTGGCGCTGAGCGGCTAGTGGGGTGGGTTCGAAGTCTTGGCAGCTATCGGCGCAGGGGAGCGGCCGCTTCATTGCGCGTCGACCTCAGACTGCCGGCCAGGAGCAGTCCTCGCTTCCATTGACTTGAGTGGCAGCTCAGGACTGAAGCAGTCGGCCGTGGCCAGGCGATGTACGCCCTCTGCCGGCCATGAGCGACGCTTCGGTCTGTTCGGTTGCCAGTTCGCAGTCGCAGCGCCTCAGGCCGCCAGTGCAATGGGCGCGATGTCGGCGTCGATGCCGCGGGCGAGGTGCTTCTCCATCAGCCGATCAATGTCACCCCTACGATCAGCGGTGGCCGTCGCACCGATTGTGCTGGCGGCGAGGAAACCAGTGGCGCGCAGCCGACGCCGCAGGAATTGGTCGTAGGAATCGGACTTGCCACTGGTGGGCGGTGACCCTTCGTCGCTCTCGTCGGGCTCGTCAGCTTGTTCCTCCGGCGCACGAGCCGGGTCGGCCAGTTCCAGCCAAGCCTTCAACCCGGCCAACTCCTCTTCCGAAAGTGCGACGCCTGCATAGCGCTTGAGCAACAGCGTGTCGCGGGCGTTGGCTGGGTAGTCACGCTCCAGTCGTCCCCAGCGCTCTGGGTCGGCGAGAGCGGGCAGGGCGGCCAAGCCGTAGGGCGGGCGCACGCCATCTTGGCCAACAACCGGCGGTTCCAGGCCGAACCAGCCGCGGTAGAAGCGGGCCAGATCGGATTTGCTGGAGAGTTCAGCCGAATCACCCGCCTCGCCACGTTCGCGCGCATAGGCGAAGCGCGCAGCGGCCGCATTGGCTTGCAGGTGTTGCAGTTCCTCCTCCGGGGGATGATCTGCGAGAGCACGGGTGGATTTGGATGACTTCATCTTGAGTGCTGGCAGGGGCAGGTGCTTGCCCTCGCCGATGCTCCGAATCATCCGTCGCCACCCCGGGTCTTCCCGTCCGGCCAGCCCCTGGGCTAAGAGCTCGCGTGCTTCTGGAGCCCGCCCATTACGTGCGAGTAACCGAGCGAGTCCGCTGCGGGCGTGAAGATCTCGCGGTTCCTTCTCGACCACCGCGCGCAGCAGTTGTTCGGCTTCCGCGAGCAATTCGGGGGTGTGTTCGCGCTCGTGGCGACGTTGCAGTAGCAGGGCCAGTTCCCCCCGACTGGGTGCATGGTCTGGGTTGGCGTCCACGGCCTCGCGCAGCAGTTGTTCGGCTTCCGCGAGCAACCCGGGTGTGCGTTCGCCCGCGTGGCGGCGTTGCAGCAGCAAGGCCAATTCCACCCGGCCGGGTGCGTTGTCAGGAAAGCGCCGTGCGGCCTCCCACAGCACCGCCTCGGCCACATCTTCTCGGCCTTCTGCCTGTTCGAGTTCGGCCCAGAAGCTCCATGGGTAAGGGTTGATCGGTTCCCAAACCAAGGCGTGCCACAGCTGAATGCGCAAGTCGTCCAGCGTGCGACCGTCCACGCTGGGTTGCTGCAATACGCGGTGCCCCAGGTTGCACAGCGTCCGAACGAAGAAATAGACGTCGCCGCTGGCTTCGGCATAGGCGCGGTGTCGCTCGAACAAGTCCAGGGCACGCTTGATGGCGATGGGGTGGCTCGCGCGCAGTTCCTGGTCGATGCGTGAGCGTTCCTCAAGCGTGGGCAAGTCGGGAGCGTGGATCGACCGCGGCGTCGCCCGGCCCGAGCCGATGTCGCCGATCCATGGCTTCAGCGCCTGGGTGAGCACTTGCCGAAAGGCCTGCAGGCGGGTCAGCGAGAGTTGGTGCGCCCGTTCTTCCACTTCGAGGCTTTCCAGCAGCCGCAACACCCGGCCGCGCCAGCCGTCGTTGGCCATCGGCATGTCCGCCGCCACGGCGCCCAGACGTTTGGCGAATTCGGCCGCTGCGGTTTCCGTACCGATCCGCCAGGCCCGGCGCAGCAGGGCATTGAGCAGCCGCAGCAGGCGTTGGTCAGAAGGCAGGTCGAGGCCACGCAGACCGGTTAGGCCGATGTGCAGGGCGTAGCTCGGGTAGCGCTCTTCAGCACGGACGACGAAGTCGTGCCACTGGTTCTGGAAGCGCCGATCCACCTGAGTAGCGGCAAGCGCTCTCCAGTAGCCGGCGTAGGGACCGTCGCCGTAACCTAAGTCGTACTGGTTCAGCCAGCGCCGGTAGGCGAAGTGCATGTCGCGCAGCTGGTGGGCACTGCGCGGAAGGTCGAGCAGGACGATGGCGGCCAAGGCCTCGTTCAGGCGATAGAGGTGGGCTTGGACGCCAATGCGTTGGCGCAAGGCGGCGTCGGCGGCCTGGCAGGCCGCGAGCCAATGGCTCAACCCCTGATCGACGCGATCACGCGATGCTGGATCGGCGCCGGGCTCCGCCAAGGCACGGGCGAGGAACTCCGCATCGTCGAGACGCGAGAACTGGCCTCGATCGACTCGACCGGCAAACAGATCCGCCACTGCGACATCGGGGTCGCGCTCCAGCGCGGCGAGCCAGGCGGGAATGGGGTTCAGCGGCACGGTGGGCCCCTGAGGCAATCGGCAGAGCCGATGAGCTCGCCGAAGCCGGCGCCGCCAGGCTCGGCTTGCAGTCCCTTCAAGTGCCGGTCGCGCAGTGCGCGCAGGCAACGCGAAGGCACGGACGCGCCAATTTCGCCCAATGCGATCAGGTGCCTCGGCAGGTAGTCCACGGGGAAGTGCAGGATCTCACTGGTGAAGGTCCAGGCGGCGCCAGGATCGAGGTCGAGGGTGGCGCCGAAACGAATATCCGCCGGAGTGGGGAAGAAGTATCCGTTGAGCGTGCCATCCAGCACCGTCGGGCGGGCGAACGAGGCGGCCACGTGCCGAGCAGCTACGGACCTCACTTCCGCCGGCTTGATGCCCATCAGGGCCACAGGTACCCGTTCTCCGTCGTAGTGGGCAAGCCCCAAACGATTCCGCAACAAGTGGGGCCAATCACCGGTCGCCAGGTTGTCGGCCGACCCCAGTTCATGCTCAAAAGCAGCGAAGGCAGGACGGAAGTCGCGCCGGCTGTTCCAGTTGTCGAGGAACTCCTCCAGCCGCGCCTGGGCCCGAGCCGGTTTGACATCCTTCTTCTGCAGGCGGCCGCGGGCGATGTCCTGCCAAGCGCGCAAGTCAGTCAGTTCTAGCTTCTGGTCGGCCAGCGGTCGACGCAGGTCTTCAACCCGCAAGATGAGCAAGTTGTCAGCGATGGCGTCGGTTTGGGCGTCGGCGTTGATGTCGACGAAGGTATCTGGAACGAAGGGCTTGCGCCCTTTGATCCGTGCTTCCACGAAGGCCTTATGGGCGCTGGACCAACTGGTCTGGTCGGAAACGCTCTGGCCGGCGCAATGGCTCTCGTAGGCTTGCCGACGGCGATCCGTCAGTCGCGTCTCAAACTCGTAGTTGTGAGCGTGCGCCCAGCTGAAGCAATCGAGCGCAGGCGAGCGAAGGGATCGTGCTAGTGCCGTCAGCGACATCATTGCGGAAGGAAGTTGACTTGTGGTCTTCTCGTCGACTGTGGCAGATTATCGCTGCGCTCGCATCCCTGCAATCCGCATCTCTTCCTGCGTTCAACTTGAGGAGTGCGACGCCTTGCTCACCGGAGGCACCGACAACGCCCTCGAACGTGGCGATAACCGCCGCACAGCTGCCGCCCAGCTTGAATCCGCGAACGGCTGCACAGGATCGTGAGCTGCCGCTCGGCCCTACGCCCGACAGCACACGCCCAGATCTAGCCAGCTTGGCGCCGGCGGAGCGTTGTACGGCGCGGAACGCCGCCGATGGGCTTGCGCGCGGTGAGTGGTTGCGTGCCGGCGTCGACCAAGAGGGTACAGAACAAAGCGGCGCACCACACCAGCCAGCAGCTCAGACCGGCGCCACCCGGGCCGGCGCCATGCGCGCCAGCAGCATGCCGAACAGCGTCGCCGTCACGTACATGCTGACCGAATACAGCGCCGCCGGCAGCGCCAGCGCGAACTGCTGCAGCACCGACAGCGCGATGAAGATCGCCAGCGTCGAGTTGTGGATGCCGATCTCGAAGCTGATCGCGATGCACATCGGCCGCGGCAGCCTTGCGGCCTGCGACAGCGCGTAGCCGGCAACCAGGCTCATCACGTTGAAGGCGACGACGGCGCCGCCGATCTCGGCGAACGACGCCGTCAGCGCCGCCCACTCCTTGGCAATCGCCAGCACCGTGATGGCCGCCAGCACCAGCGCCGAGAAGATCTTCATCGGCCGCTCCGTGCGCGCCGCAAAGGCCGCCCGGCGCGCCCGGATCAGCATGCCGATGGCGACCGGTATGCCGACGATGGCAACCACCTCGGCGACCTTGCCGAACTGCAGCGGCACGACCTGGCCACCGCCGGCGTAATGGTCGATCGCCCAGTTGGCGATCAGCGGCAGCGTGACGATCGAGAGCACGGTGTTGACCGCCGTCAGCGACAGGTTCATCGCCACATGGCCACCGAACAAATGGCTGAACAGGTTGGCGGTGACACCGCCGGGCGAGGCCGCCAGCAGCATCAGGCCGATGGCGTAGATCGGCGACACGCCGAGCGCGGCAATCAGCGCCACGCAGGCCAGCGGCAACACCACCACCTGCAGCCCGAGCGCAATGGCGGCCGCGCGCGGGTGCTCGCGCAAGCGGCGGAAGTCTTGCAGCGTCAGCGTCAGGCCCAGGCCGAACATCACCAGCGCCAGCGCGACGATGAGGGACTGGGTCAACCAGGCGGTGGGCATGAATCAGCGCCCCAGGAGCTGGCCGGTTTCAAAGGCGGTGGTCGGCGCCGCCCTGCAGGCAAGTGGGCGCCGCCTGTTCAGCAGCGCCCTCCTGGCCACAGGACTTCCGGTCAGCCGCCCATCGCCTCGAGCGCAGCGTTGAAGGTCTTGCTCGGCCGCATCACGGCGTCGACCTTCTTGCTGTCGGGCTGGTAGTAGCCGCCGATGTCGACCGCCGTGCCCTGCACCGCAGCCAGGTCGGCGATGATGGCCTTCTCGTTGTCGGCCAGCGTCTTGGCCAGCGCCGCGAAGCGTTGCTGCAGCGCCTTGTCATCGGTCTGCGCGGCCAATGCCTGCGCCCAGTACAGCGCCAGGTAGAACTGGCTGCCGCGGTTGTCGAGCTGGCCGGTCTTGGGCGACGGGTTCTTGTTCTCGGCCAGCAGCTTGCCGGTGGCAGCGTCCAGCGTCTTGGCCAGGATCTTGGCCTGCTCGTTGCCGGTCTTGATGCCCAGATCCTCGAGCGAGGCTGCGAGCGCGAGGAATTCGCCCAGCGAGTCCCAGCGCAGGTGGTTTTCCTCGACCAGTTGCTTGACATGCTTGGGCGCCGATCCGCCGGCGCCGGTTTCGTACAAGCCGCCGCCGGCCATCAGCGGCACGATCGAGAGCATCTTCGCGCTCGTGCCCAGTTCCATGATCGGGAACAGGTCGGTCAGGTAGTCGCGCAGGATGTTGCCGGTCACGGAAATCGTGTCCAGCCCGCGCACCACGCGCTCAAGCGTGTAGCGCATGGCGCGCACCTGCGACATGATCTGGATGTCCAGCCCCTTGGTGTCGTGACCCTTCAGGTAGGTCTGCACCTTCTTGATCACCTCGGCCTCGTGCGGGCGGTACGGGTCGAGCCAGAAGAGCGCCGGCATGCCCGAGTTGCGCGCGCGCGTCACGGCGAGCTTGACCCAGTCGCGGATCGGCGCGTCTTTCACCTGGCACATGCGCCACAGGTCCCCGGTCTCGACCTGCTGCACC